>JAQWRF010000304.1 GCA_029243845.1 Planctomycetota bacterium
ATTATGGGCGCGCTGCAACTAGCCGAAGATACTAGCTGGAATGCCGGGCACATCCGCCAGAGTTCTCTGCAATACTCAAGCGAGGTCTTTAGACAAAAGATGCTTGAGCTCGCCGAAGAAGTCGTTGCCACGAAGAAGTGAATGCTCGAATGGGATATTGCCCGCGGGGCCCATTGCTTTGGCAGCCTGTTTTAATTTGCCGAGTACCTGAGTCGGCGTCGCGTCGCCATCAGCCATGCGCTGCGCATAAAGCTGCAGCCATTTAAAAAAATCAGATGGACTGCGTCGCGGAGTGTTATTCGCCCACTCATCGAATATCCATGGATTGTTCAGAGCGCCGCGACCAATCATCACTCCCGCGCATCCGGTTTCGTCAATCATTTTTTGGATGGTAGCGCTGTCGACTGCATCGCCATTACCATGCACTGGGATGTTCACCGCATTTACCGCACGCGTGATGCGTGACCAATCAGCAGGGTCGGTGTAGCGATCGGTTTTTAGACGGCCGTGAATAATAATCAGGTCAGCGCCAGCGTCTTCAATTTGCTTACACATATCTTCGATATTCGAGTCGTGCTCAATACCCGAGCGTATTTTCGCGCTTACCGGGACATCAACGGCGGCCTTACTTGCAGCGATTATGTCAGCGATTAAATTTGGCCTAGCCAACAATGCCGATCCAGCACCATGTTTGAAAACACGAGGCGCGGGGCATCCGAAGTTGTAGTCAATGAAGTCAGCGCCAGCTTCGGCAGCACGGCGCGCACTTTCAACCAAAATGTCGACATCGTTGCCCATTAGTTGAATGCCGGTTTTGGTGTTTGCAGGTTTGTCTCCCAGCACTTTGACTAATTCTGCGAGCGGTGTTGGAGTTTGTGACACCCGCACAAATTCGGTGGTAGTCATTGCTACGCTTCCCGGAGCGATACATTCGACAATTAAATGGCGAAAGCTACGATCGGTAATGCCCTCCATGGGCGCGAGTGATATGGCAAGTTGAGTCATCGAAGTGGCTTATTTTATCGGCGCGGTTACAATCTCTGCTCGTTTACGTTGACTATGACTAATAAATTCTCCGAACTAGGGCTATCGAACGAGTTGCTTCGCGCGGTCAAAGACCAAGGCTACACCAAGGCTACCCCTATTCAATCACGCGCCATTCCGTTGGTTCTTGATGGGATTGATGTATTGGCGGGCGCACAAACCGGCACTGGCAAAACCGCTGGCTTTACTTTGCCGTTGTTGCAAAACCTGCAGAAGAAAGGAAGTAGTGGCGGCAAACGTCATATACGCGCACTAGTGTTGGTGCCGACACGCGAATTAGCAGCGCAGGTCGAAGAAAGTATTGCCACTTACGGCCGCTATCTCGATTTTAAGTCGATGGTTATTTTCGGCGGCGTAAATATTAATCCGCAATTTAAGAAGTTGCGGGCTGGCGTCGACATTGTGGTCGCCACTCCAGGGCGCCTGATGGATCATATGTCGCAGGGCACCATTAAGCTCGACCGGATCGAAACTTTGATTTTAGACGAAGCCGACAGAATGCTGGACATGGGCTTTATCCGCGATATTCGCCGCATTGTTAATGCGGTGCCAACGAGTCGCCAAACGCTGTTGTTCTCAGCGACCTTCTCTCACGAGATTCGCGAACTAGCTAAAGACTTTATGGTTTACCCCGAAGAGATTCAGGTGGCTAAACGTAACGAAACAGCAGCCAAAGTCGCGCAAATAATCCATCCTGTTGATAAAACGCGAAAACGTGAATTGCTAGCGCATTTAATTAAAGAAGATAACTGGTACCAAGCATTAGTGTTTACGCGCACCAAGCATGGCGCGAACCGCTTATCTTTACAACTAACCAAGTCAGGAATACCGTCATCGGCTATTCACGGCAATAAATCGCAGGCAGCCCGCACCCGGGCGCTGAAAGAATTTAAGCAAGGTAAAATGCAAGTGTTAGTGGCTACGGATATTGCGGCGCGCGGTTTAGACATTGAGCAACTGCCACACGTAGTTAATTATGAATTACCGAATGTGCCAGAAGATTATGTACACCGCATCGGCCGTACGGGTCGCGCGGGAGAATCAGGGCATGCCGTTTCATTAGTGTCTGCTGACGAAACTAAGTTGTTGCACGACATCGAGAAGCTATTGGGGCATCCGATAAAGCGCTCGGTCATTCATGGCTTTAAGCCTGACGAAAACATTCGTGCTAAACCGAGTGTCCAGCAAAAGAAACGCGCGCGACGTAATGCTGCTACTGGCGGTACTCCGCCAAAGCGTCGTAGATTAAAAAATAGCGGACGCACTCGCTGATATGATGTGGCTATGTCGGCCACTAACCTAACAGGAAAAGTCATTCTCATTACCGGGGCCTCGCGTGGCATTGGCGCAGGTCTTGCTCAAGATTTTCATTCACTAGGCGCTAAGTTAGCGCTGTGTTCTAGA
>JAQWRF010000354.1 GCA_029243845.1 Planctomycetota bacterium
AAAAAATAACAAAAACCGTGCCTGTACCAACACTTACACCTACTTTATTACCGTTTTCTGCGCTGCTGCGCGGCACCGCTTCCGACTTGCTAGATTTTGGCCAGCCTATGTGGCTCACTCGCGCTCCAGGGTGTGTAGATATCGTTGGCGGCATCGCTGAAATGCCCGGTTCTGTCTCTGTCAGCTACGCCACAGGGCGTTCTGTTTACAGCGCAATTCAAAACCGCGAAGACGACAAGATAAATATCCGCATTCTACGCTCAGGTGGCGAAGGCGGAAACCTTGAGTTTAGCGCTGATATTTCTACTATCTATACCAAGAAGGGCCCACCGCGTAGTTTCGCGGTACTTGAGGGTATTTTTGAGGCCGCTGATGCGCCATGGATGATGGAAATGATGGCTGTAATGATCGGTTTGCGCCGCACGCATCAACTTAATACGCCCAAACAAGGCTTCTCGCTTGTTGTCTGGTCACGCATGCCACAAGGCGGCGGTTTCGGTGGACGTATCGCCTTTGCCACATCCGTAGCTATCGCCTTGCGCGCATCTACGGGGCAGAAGCTAAAAAGCGTCGATGGTATTCGCGTGGCGCGCGCTGTGCGCTTTGGCTATAAGTTTGTGCTAAATAAAGACATTAGCTGGACACGCGCTCTGACATCTGCGATTGCTCAAGCAGGGTGTTTCTTGTCGATTGAGCATGGTCTCGATCCCATCATGCAGTGGGTACCGGTGCCAGAACATACTCTGGTCGCCGCTGTCGATACTGGCGCTGGCATCTGTCAGCCGGGCATGACCGAGAACTCTACTATCGGTGCATGGATGGGGCTCGAGCATCTTAATGAAGCTCTGCGTAAAGTCGATCTTGCACCGCGTGGCGGCTGGGGTCAAGTGACTCCCGCTGAATTCGAAGGTGGTTTGCGCAATCATGTTCCGACGCGTGAAAAGGGTAAAGATTGGCTAGCCAAGTATTCAAAAAGTGCTACCGATAGTTACTACGAAGGATTGGTTGAGAGCATTGACGAAAATAACAACTACCGCGACCGCGCCATTTCAGAGCATCACGTTCGTGAAAGTGGCCGTGCAAAACGTTTCTTAGACTTTCTTGAAGATTACGGGCGCACGAAAAAAGAAGAGGCGTTGGTTGACGCTGGCCGTGCAATCACAAGCTCACATCGTTCTTACATGGAAAAGTGTGGTCTTAAAAACGAGGTTATCGATGACATGCGTAAATCCTTTTCAGCTGCCGGGCGTAAGTCGGGCCTGTTTGGCGTGCGTTTGTCCGGTGGAGGACAAAGCGGCATGATGGTAACCATTGGCCACTCGACAGCAATGCCGGCACTTCGCAAAATTGCAGACGCTCACGCTGCTAAACACGGTGGCAATGCCAACATCTATCATGAGATAGGTCAAGGAGGAGTGCTTGATGGCTGGTGGGAAGGAGTCCTCGACGCTCAAGAAGAAGACTTAGATGCCGTCGGCAAAGAAGACAAAACTGCAACTAAATAGGTTTACTTCGTTTGCGAAATAACTTCCGTCCGTTCTTCGAACAGGCGGAAGTTTTGCATTGCGGCGTTAGAGGATTGACCTAGTGATTGATTACACAAACCCCATTCGTAACACGCGCTAACGCATTGCTGTAACAATAATTTATTAGCTAGGCACATCGCGTTTAGCTCATTAGTCGCCACCAGCATTTTGTTCATTAAACTTTGGTTGTCGGCAATTTCTGCTGCCACTTGCTCTAATTCAAATTCAACGTCATAGCGTGGATTAACTACTGTTTTGTAGCGTTGCTGTCGTTCGAGCAATAACTGGCGCTGCTCTAAAAGCGGTGTGCTATCTACGGCGTATAGTTCTATCAAACGTTGGTTCAAGTGTTCTAACTGTTGATCCACACCTTCAGTTGCTAAAGCTAAGCTCCGGCAAATGACATCCGTGCCATAGCTAGCGATAATTAAAGCTTCGCTAACAGAACTAGCTTCGCCGATTCCCATGACCACTTCACGATGGGTGTCAAGGTCAAGCCCGAAGTGAGCGGTGAGTTTAGTTTGCAGAAGGCGTCCGTGTAAATCATTGAAGGCGCGGGCAATCACTCCATTTTTGGTGTAAGCGACTTTCTGCGTGGCCAACTCGTTTTCGATAGTTGCCGAGTAAGCGAAAAGTGCGCGCCAGGCTTGGGCATGCGCTCGTAAAGCGTTTTCAATATCGTGACCGGCGCTTAAGGCATGTTCACGTTGTGAGTTATCGGCGCCGAACACTCGAGAGGTGTCGATGGCTAACGACTGCGCACGCTGCTCGAGAGTGATTGCAATAACCAAAGCGCCCTCTGACCACGCATCGGTCGGGGCAGGAGTGGCGCAGCTGACAAACAATGCCACGCAATAGGCTAACAACGGGAATTTCATTACACTAATGGAGATGGTAAGGCCCACACCAACACAACTACGCGAGTTGCAAAAACGAGACCCTAAATTAGCCACCGTGCTTAAGCGACTTGGGCCATTCCCAGGTTTCCCAGAAGTGTCAAAAAAACGACAAACGCATTTCGAGTCATTAACTCGCGCTATTGTTTTTCAGCAACTCGCTTACAAAGCAGCTGACACAATTTACCATAGAGCGTGCGCTTTGACACCAGGTCCGCGTTTTCCGCTTGCGGAGGAAGTGCGCACTCTAGACTTTGAAGTGATGCGCGGCGCGGGGCTATCTCGCGCTAAAACCCTGGCCTTAAAGGATTTATCTGAGCACGTGCTCGATGGACGCCTCAAATTACGCTCGCTCGGGCGTTACTCAGACGCGCAGATAATCGAGCAGTTGACGGAGGTGCGCGGCATCGGCGCATGGACCGCGCAAATGTTTTTGATGTTCAAGCTCGGAAGACTCGACGTGTTCCCGATCAACGACCTTGGTGTGCAAGAGGGTGCGAGAATTCTTGACAAAAAGCAACAACGCCCCACTGCCAAAGAGCTTGCCGCTCGGGGGGCAGTGTGGGCGCCGTTAAGTAGTGTTGCAGCTTGGCTAATGTGGCGACTTGCCGACGAAGCGAAGCTGCAGAAGTAATTACACGTTGGCCGTTACTTCGGCCGCACCAAAGGAGTCTTGGAATTCACCAGGTATCACTGAGTTGTAATGATCGTGCTGGCTGGCTTCTTTAATTAAGTTACGCGCAATGACGATACGCTGCACCTGGTTGGTGCCTTCGTAAATTTGCAAAATCTTTGCGTCGCGGTAGTACTTGGCGATAGGGTAGTCTTCCATGAAACCGTAACCACCAAAAACTTGGACGGCATCGGTTGCAACTTTTACGGCAACATCGGTAGCGAAACATTTGGCCATCGCCGCAATCTTAGTTACGTTCTTGGCACCAGCGTCGGCCTTAGCGGCACATGCGTAAACCAACCAGCGCGCTGCTTCAGTTTGTTGAGCCATGTCGGCCAACATTGCTTGAATCATCTGGAAGCTAGCGATGGGTTGGCCGAATTGCTTGCGGCGACCAGCGTAGGTAACGGCTAATTCAAGCGCTCCTGTGGCAGTTCCTACAGCTTGCGCTGCAACACCCGGACGCGCCAGGTCGAGAGTCATCATGGAGTGTTTGAACCCCAAGCCAGGCTTACCACCAAGTAGGCGGTCGTCTGAAAGCTGGATGTTATCGAAAACAGTTTCGGCAACAGGCACTGAGCGAATGCCCATTTTGTTTTCTAACTTCTTGATTGAAAAACCGGGATCGGTGTCTTCAACGATAAAAGCAGAGATGCGGCGTGAACGTGACTCAGGGTCGGTCACCGCGAAGCAAGTAATGATGTTTGCGCGTGAACCATTAGTCGTCCATTTCTTTTCTCCTTGCAGTAGCCAGCCATCGTCGTTTTTGGTGCCCATTACTGAAAGGCCACCAGCGTCAGAGCCGGCGAACTTTTCTGAGAGCGCGAAGGCACATGAAGATTCGCCTTTGGCGACACTTGGTAGGTACTTCCTTTTTTGCTCTTCGGTACCACCAACGATGATAGGAATGGAGCCGAGCGCGTTAACAGCGAAGGCTACGCCAAATGACGGGTCTGCCTTTGAGAATTCTTCGACCATCAATGCCAAGGCAAGAATGCCGTCTTCGGTTCCGCCGTATTCTTTTGGAATCCAGACGCCAAGCATGCCAGCCTCACAGGCTGCGGTGAAGGCAGCTTCGTTGAAGCTTTCTTCTCTGTCGTGCATAAGCGCGTTTGGGAGTAGGTGCTCGATGGCAATTTCTTTAGCCTTGGCTTTCCAGGCTAGTTGCGCATCTGTGAATATAATGTCGTGTAAGTCACTCATGGTCGCAGATTCTACCCTCGCGGGAGGGATTAGGGTATCCTAATAAGAGTGACTAGCTCAACATCCCCCGAGAGTAGTGTGAAAGAGACGCCCATGATGCGCCAATTTCACGCGGCCAAAGAAAAGCACCCCAATGCGCTGCTTTTTTTTCGGATGGGCGACTTTTATGAGATGTTTTTTGAAGATGCCAAAATTGCGTCTAAAGAACTTGGGCTGTCGCTAGTCGCGCGCGATAAAGCGAAAAAAGTGCCGATGGCAGGCGTTCCAGTCAAATCGATGGAGGGTTATTTAACGCGCTTAGTGCGAGCAGGGCACTCGGTAGCAATATGTGAGCAGCTGCAAGATCCGCGTGATGCCAAAGGAATTGTTGAACGCGGCGTGGTGCGGGTTGTTTCGCCAGGCACCTTAGTTGATGAGAGTAGTTTAATCGGCAGCGAACCGTTGTTCGTACTAGCGGTCGATATTGACCATGGCGATGGTCTCGGTTTGGCGTGGGCTGATTTGTCGACCGGTGCTTTTCGGTGCTCGCAATGTGGCGTCGACGCATTCATTGAAGAGGTGTCACGCATTCAGCCTGCTGAAGTGTTGTTACCAGAATTTAACAGTAGTGAAGAAGGCGCATCGTTTGAGTTAGCTCAGCGCTTGCAATCGTTGTTGGCGGAATCCGATATTCCGGTTTCATGGCGCATGCCATGGAATTTCGATGCCAAGAATGGACATCGCGATTTGTGTAAGCAGCTTAAAGTTTCTACGCTAGAGGCTTATGGCATTGAAGATTCACCGCAAATTATTTCAGCGTGTGGCGGGCTCCTAGATTTCTTGTATGACACGCAGAAATCGGCGGTCGATCAATTGCGCGAGTTGTCATTGCATCGCGCCCACCAACATTTATTGCTTGACCAAGCTACGCGACGCACTTTAGAAATTGTAACGAATCAACGCGATGGTTCGCGCCAAGGCACTTTATTAGCGACGATTGATCGTAGCGGCACTGCAATGGGCGCGCGCTTGTTACGCGAGTGGTTGCTTGAACCACTGATAGATGCAAATGCGATTACCTCGCGTCACGATGCGGTTGACGAATTGGTTGTAAATACCAATGCGCGTCAATCATTGGCATCGACTTTATCGGGCATGTCCGACCTCGAACGTTTAGCGGCAAAGTTGGCGAGCGGCCGTTCGGGTCCGCGCGATATTAATGCGCTGGCATCAGCGCTCGAACGCGTCCCGCAGTTGCTTGAACAATTGGTTGGACTAAGCGCTGCTCAATTATGCGCGTTACGCGATGATTTAGATCCGCATGCAGAATTGGTCCGCGAAATTCGGGCAGCGTTGAGCGAAAACCCACCACTACTGATTAAAGAGGGCGGGTTGATTCGCGATGGCTTTAACTCTGAGGTAGATGAGCTGCGCGGGCTTGCTCAAGGCGGTAAAGATTATTTAGCTGCGATGCAGCAGCGCGAAAGTGAACGCTTGGGTGTTGCGGTAAAGATCGGCTTCAACCGTGTGTTCGGATACTACATTGAGTTAACGAGCTCGGCCGTCGGCAAAGCTCCAGAGGATTACATTCGCAAGCAAACTTTGAAGAATGCCGAGCGTTACATTACTCCCGAATTAAAAGAATACGAGCATAAAGTTCTAGGCGCCGAAGAAAAACTTAAAGATATCGAGTACGAGTTGTTCGAAAAACTACGCTCGGAAGTATTAGGCCATGCCCAGTCCGTTGCAAAATGCGCTCAAGCAATCGCATCTTTAGATGTTTTACAATCACTCTCAACCATCGCTGTCGAAAAGAGATTGGTGCGTCCACAATTCGTTGAGGCGAGTGTGGATAGTTGCGGCGTCTTAAGTATTAAAGAAGGGCGCCATCCTGTCGTTGAAGATGCTTTATTAGGTCAGGCTTTTGTGCCAAACGATACCTCGCTGGGCGATGACTGCAATAAACGCTTAGCGATTATCACGGGGCCCAACATGAGTGGCAAGTCCACTTACTTACGCCAAACTGCTTTGGTGGTGTTGTTGGCGCAGATGGGCAGCTTCGTGCCCGCTGAAAGCGTAGAGATGACTTTGGTCGATCGTATTTTTACGCGATTGGGTTCGGGCGACGATATCAGTCGTGGCCAATCAACATTTATGGTTGAGATGGTCGAGACGGCTAACATTTTACGCAATGCTTCGAATCGTTCGTTGCTGTTATTAGACGAAGTAGGTCGCGGCACTAGCACCTTTGATGGCTTAGCCATAGCGTGGGCAGTTTGCGAACACACCCACGATAAATTGCAGGCGCGCTGCCTGTTCGCCACGCATTATCATCAGCTGACCGATTTGGCCGACAAGCTAAGCGCTGGCGTCAACTTAAATGTTGCCGTGCGCGAATGGGGCGAAGAGATTGTGTTCTTGCATCGCATCGAAGAGGGTGGCACCGACCGCTCTTACGGTATTCACGTTGCACAACTTGCGGGCTTGCCGCGTGAAGTTTTACAGCGCTCTCAAGAAATCCTTCAACGCTTGGAGAATGATGAAGAAGGCCTATCGCGTAAGATATTACACGGCCAAAGCAAAAATGTTCCGGCAGCCGAACAGGTCGCAGTCGTGCAACCCTCGCTGTTTGATTTTGTAAAAGATAACGACGGCGATAGTGAGTTGCTCTCCGAACTCGAAAGCCTAAACTTAGATGAATTACCGCCTATCGAAGCATGGCAAATTTTGAGTCGAGTTTTACGATCGATTAAGAAATGATCATAACCGGATTGATCTTGAGCTTGCTGAGTTGCCAAGAAAGCAGCGCAGCGTTTACCGGGAAAATAGATTTGGACATCCGCGAAGATGATGTTGCGCTCCGGCGTTTGCGCTTGGGCGTTGAAGGTGCTTTCGGTGACGGTTATGACTATACGCTTAGCTTCAATAATGATATTGAAGAGTTAGAGGCTGAAGTGCATGAAGTGTTAATTGCCTTTGACCATTCTTGGGGAAAAATTGAACTAGGCTACTTTAAAGAGCCTTTTGGCTTAGAGAATAGCCACAGTAGTCACGAAGTAAATTTCCTTGAACGTTCAGATGCAACCATGCTCGCTGGCGATCACAATATAGGGATTGCTAACTACATTGAAATGGATCCATCCACCCATTTGAGTTGGGGAGTATTTCGCAATTCTATTTCTGCGCGTTTCACCGACTTGATTGTCGCCAACGAAGACGCCGATAATTTCTGGCATGTCGGCGCATCAGTTGGTGCTCGCGAGTCGGACAGATTCTTTCAAGGCGACGAAATCATGATGTTCGATGTTGAAACGCTTTACCAGGCCGGAGCTTTTAGCTTCCAGGCCGAAGCGCAGTCTTTAGAAATTGACAACACCGAGTCCACATCCTTTACCTTGCAAGCAGCGTATGTGATTAACGGTGGCAACAGAATTTACGATACAACTAGGGCAAAGTTTTTATTTCCAGCAACCGCCGGCGACATTGAGGCTGCCATCCGCGCTACTCGGGTTGACATGAGCGAGTACAACCCCGCGATGAGCGTGATTAATGCTTACAACGCGGCGCTGAATTATTGCTTGAGCAATTCGAGTAAACTCCAACTGGAGGTCGAGCGTGGCAGCGATGGCCTGAGCGACGATCAGACGACGGTAGCGCTGCGCTATCATTTCCGCTGGTAATGTTACTGCTCATCGACAACTATGATTCGTTTACCTACAACCTTTATCACATGGTTGCCGAGCGTGACTTTGATGTTGAGGTAGTGCGCAACGACGTGCACACGGCCGAGCAGTTGCTAGCCTTAAATCCGCAAGCAGTCATTTTGAGCCCCGGGCCAGGGCGCCCAAGTGGCGCTGGGGTTTGCTTAGAGCTGCTAGAAAAAATAGCGGACCACATCCCTGTGCTCGGCGTATGTCTTGGCCATCAATCTGTAGTCGAGGCGTGTGGCGGCGAGTTGATTATTGACGCCGAGCCGAAGCATGGTAAGTCGTCGGTGGCGCAGTTTGATGCGCAGTCTGTATTGTTTGCCGGGGTTTGTAACCCGCTAGTAGTGGGTCGCTACCACTCGCTGAAGGCAAGTAATCCAACGCTGCCATCTGCGTTGCGCAAGATAGCGTGGCTGGATGATGGTATGATAATGGCGGTTGAGCATGTGTCAAAACCGTGGTTTGGTGTGCAATTTCACCCCGAGTCTATACTTAGCCCGCAAGGTCAGATTTTGATGGATAATTTTCTTAATGTCACAAAACAAAACACAAAAAACTAAAGCTTCGGTTGCGCAATTCTTGAACGCGGTCGAAGATAAGCAGCAGCGTGCCGACTCAAAGGCGCTCGATAAAATGATGAAAGCCGTGGTGGGCCGCAAAGGCGCGATGTGGGGCGAGTCGATTGTCGGATTCGGCGACATCGAGTTAAAGTACGCCAGTGGACGAGAACTTGAGTGGTTTAAGATTGGCTATTCTCCACGCAAGGGCAAAATGTCTTTATACCTTTGGAGCACTTCACCTAAACTTGACAAATTGTTGGATAAATTAGGTAAACATAAGCGTTCGAAAGGATGTCTTTATATCAATAAACTTGCTGACGTAGATGTCGATGTCTTACAAAAGATCCTTGAGCTTTGCGCTAAAGACTAAGCCAAATGCTAGTTCTTCTCTCTCCTGCTAAAAAGTTAGATTTCGAAACCAGTGCTGTTGATGTCGAATCAACACAGCCGCGGTTTTTGAAGAAGTCCGCCGAGTTGATTGAAATTCTTAAAGCAAAATCGAAAAGCGAAGTCGCGGAGCTGATGAAATTGAGCGACGCTTTGGCCGAGCTTAATGTAGAACGTTACTCTTGCTGGAAGAAACGTCATTCAGCAACGAATGCTCATCCGAGTTTGCTGTGCTTTAAAGGCGCGGTTTATGCGGCTCTTGACGCCGGCACTTTCAATAAAACTCAGCTTAAATTCGCTAATAAGCAAGTGCGCATTCTGTCAGGCCTTTACGGTGTTTTGCGCCCCTTTGATTTAATGCAACCTTATCGACTCGAGATGGGCACAAAGTTAAATAACGCTTGCGGCTCTAACCTGTATAAGTTTTGGGGCTCTGATTTGTCGGACGCGTTAAACGCTGAAGGCGAAGAGGTGATTGTCAATTTGGCGTCGAACGAATACTTCAAAGCGGTCGTTGCCAAGAATCTACAGGCGCAATTAATCACCCCGCAGTTTAAAGAGAAAAAAGACGGCGATTACAAAATGATCGGCGTGTTCGCTAAGACGGCACGCGGCTTGATGACACGTTACATCATAGAAAATAAAGTAACAAACGTCGCTGAACTCAAAAAGTTCAACGACGCTGGTTATAAATTCAATAAGCCGTTATCGACTGCTAC
>JAQWRF010000356.1 GCA_029243845.1 Planctomycetota bacterium
TCTTAGATAGTGCCTTCAACCCACCCGACTTCAATCCGTTCGACTCGATTCGCTTGGCGCATGCCACTGCCGAATCATTAGCCGATCGCATCGGTATTGTAAACGAAGATTTCTTTTACATCGACGAAGCCGATTTCACCAACCAAGCTGAACTCCCTAAAGGTTGGTGGTGGGTTAACCAATCTGAACGCTATTTCGTTTTTGAGGAACAACCCGAATTCCAAATTGAAAACATTAGATCCATTACCGGCAAGACTTGGCTGCGATGGGCAACCTACGATAGTGTGGGAAACGCATTCGCTAGCGACACGCTGCTGGAAATTGTCAAACAGTCTGGATACCGTAATACTGGCGAAGTGTGGGTTAAAGAAGTTGAAGACAACTCGCGCCGGTACCTAAAGGTGTTTATCGTGACTGTTGTCGAAAACTAGAGTTCTATTTCGCGAACTCCGTCAGATGGCGAGAACCACTGCACTGAAGTTTGGATATCAGTCTGCTGCTTATATGTCTCGCAAACGTGTGTCTCAAATTCGGCTTTAGCTTGCGGGTGCACCAGCGCCGCCACGCAACCGCCAAAGCCTGCGCCCGTTAAGCGCGCTCCATAACAGCCCTCGACATCGGTAGCCGCCTTAACGATAGTATCTAATTCATCTGTTGAGACTTCGAACAAGTCTCGCAACGAATAATGAGCAGCGGTCATACAAGCGCCAAAATCGGCAATATCATAGGCACGTAGCGCTTTCGTACCACGGCGCGTGCGCTGAACTTCATCAATCACGTGTTGCGTGCGTTTTTGCTCAATCGCGCTTAAGTGGTTTTTGTACTCGTCAAATTGATTGGCAGTCAATTCACGCAAACAAGTCAGCTCCGGAACATGCGCTTGCATCGTCGATAATGCACTAGTGCATTCAGCAACTCGTAAATTAAATTCTGACGAAGCCAACTCGCGCGATATTTGCGAATCTATAATTGCGATTTGCGCAACGTCACTATCGAGCGGCACATGGTCGCTAGTAAGTTTGAGGCAATCGAACATCAGTATGGAATCTTTTTCCCCGAGGAAAACAGCTGTTTGATCTAATACACCACAGCGCACGCCGACGTAACCATTTTCCGCCAAATGCGACAAGTGGATCATTTCGTCGCAATCAGTGTCGATGTCAAACAGACTTGCGACGGCTTTAACAACTGCAGAGGTCACGCTGGCCGACGAGCTCAATCCCTTGGCAATTGGCAAATCGGAGTCGACATGAATATCGAGGCCGCCCAAGTATTGCCAGCGCTCATGTGTCGCCCATAAAGCGCCTTCGATATAGCAAGCCCAGCCCTTCGCACGCTGTGGGAGCAAATCGCTTATTGTCACCTCAATCACTTCGCCACCAAACTGCTGTGAACTAATACGCAGAATGTTGTCCTTGCGAAGCGCGGCAAACACATACGTGCCCCTCGACAAGGCAACCGGCATGACCACCCCGCCATTATAATCCATGTGGGAACCAAGCAAATTAGCTCGCCCCGGCGCGAAAAACACTCGCGGAGCATGCTTGCTAAATTCGGCGAAATGCTCAATCCCGCTTTCGATAATCCGAAGTGATTTAGTCATGGTCTAGGAAGCAACCAATGTAGCAAAATATCATATAATATTCACATGCTAAAACAGATGATTTTCGGCTTACTGTGTTGCGCTTCATTGTTTGGCCAGCAGCCAAGTGATACGCAGCCGCAGATTGAGAAAGTCATGAGCACAACGGTCTTGCAGCAAAATGGTGCTAACTATTCGGCCAAGGATGTTCTGAAAAACCTCTTCGAAAATGACGATAGTCTGAGAGAAATCTTGCAGCGTGATTACGATTACCTGAAGCTGTATATCAATTCGCAAAAATTCTACAACCACGTGCGTTGGTTCAGCAACAGCCTCGTTCTTGATGCTGAAGAAATACCGAATGTATCACAGCAAGCGCTAATCAACGAGGCCTTGTTTTGGGCAGAGGAGCGTGGTTCCCAAACAATAAATCCACAAGCAGCCTTGTCTCAAGGCGGTCTCGAAATTGCAGTACGAGCACGGCTGATTGCTTTGCAAAAAGCGGCTTACTCGACAACAGAATTGCGCACTCACTTCTACAGTTCAATCCCTGAATTCGCCGGCATTATCAAGCTATCCTGGATTCGCCTACCGCTATTCAGCAGTGAAACCGGCGCTGCGCTCGGTGAAGACGAACGCATGGCACGTTATATGGTCTTAGACAAGGTTGCCCAAAGCATCAACGCTGAAGAGCTTAGCTGGGAAGACGCCGTAAAATCTTACTGTAAAGACCCTGTGACAAGCAAACGTCAAGGCAAAGTCGGGTACATCAAGCGTGACGATGTAAAGTTCGAAGAAACGTTTCGGCGACAGCTTTTTAGCGACCTTGGCTCAAAACGCATCGACAGCATTCTGTTGCGCGGGCCTATCATCGGCGACAGCTGGATTTACCTTGCGCGCCTCGAATCCGTTATTACTAAAGGCGTCGTTGAATTGCAGCTTTTCAAAGATGAAGTGCAGCGCTCACTAGTGAACCGTAATCTCTATGCCAAACTCATCGAGCTCACTTCCGAAGTAACGCGTTCCATTTTAATCCCAATAACTCTGTGAGCGATAACGTACTTTCCTTAAACAACCTGGTAGTGCGCTATGGCAGCTACGAGGCGCTTCATGGTGTCAGCGTCGATTTCAGCGGCGGATGCCTTGGATTGCTCGGCGCTAACGGTGCGGGCAAATCTTCGATGCTGCGTTCGATTCTAGGTCTCATTCGACCGCACTCTGGAAAAGTTAGCATCTTTGGTCAAGATGTCGCAAAA
>JAQWRF010000362.1 GCA_029243845.1 Planctomycetota bacterium
GCATTGGTGGCCGCAGGCGGCACTTATTCGCATATGTGGAAACTACAGCTCGGACTGAACTAATAGTGTTACAGCTTGCGCTGTAATGACCATTGCGTCGCCGCCTTCGGTTGTTTTGCCTTTTACATTAATGCGATCCATCTGCAGTCCCGTCAACTCAGACAGGCATTGGCGAATCGCGCTGCGCATCGGCGAAATTTTCGGATTGTCGCAAATAACAACGCAATCAAGCGAAGCTAAGCAAAGATGCTTTTCGGTTATTTGCTTCATACAATATTCAACGAACACCGAACTGCTGCAATCACTCCATTGCTCGTCGTTGTCTTTAAACACGGTACCCAAGTCGTCGAGCCCAGCCGCGCCGAGAATGGCGTCGCATATTGCGTGCAATAAAACATCGGCATCGGAATGACCGACTGGAGCTAGCTCGCTGTCGAATAACACGCCGCCGATATAACAATCGCCTCCGACCTCAAGTCGGTGGCAGTCGTAGCCCAAGCCGATGCGCGGAGCTTCCATTATTGAATCGTGCCGCATTGCAGCAACGCTTCGGCAACATGCAAATCAGTAGGAGTGGTTAACTTAAAGTTTGGATTCGAGCAGGCGACTAACTGCGGATGTTGCCCAATGTTTTCAAGTATCATGCTTTCGTCGGTGGGGAGGCCATTGGCGTCGCAGTCCCAGGCCGCAAAAGCTTCCTGCATTATTTTGCAACGGGCACCTTGCGGAGTTTGTGCCAGCCACATGTGTTGGCGATCGACTGTAGACGTGACGCGCGTATCGCCACCACATTCCTTCAGAGTATCAGCAAGCGGTTCGGCGGCAAGAGCGCATCCGTGTTGTCGCATGCTGCGGATGACGTTTTCAATGTCGCCGCTGCCAATTAAGGGGCGAGCTGCATCGTGGACCAGCACATAATCGTGTTCTTCGCTGACGGCATCGAAGCCATTGCGACTCGAAACCCAGCGTTCGGCGCCACCAGGAACAACTAAATCTGCGCCAAGTTCGACAGGGTTAGTCGACCATTCCGTTTGCATGCGCTTTACATCGTAGTCATTCATTACAACCACAATGCGCTTGATTGAGTCACAGGCGCGAAAGGCGCGAATCGAGTAGGACAAGATTGCTTGGCCATTGAGGCGCATTAGAGCTTTATTAGTGCCTCCCATGCGACGTCCTTGGCCGGCTGCAACGATGACGGCGGCTGTGTCAGATACCATGTCATTAGGTTAGCATTTTGTTAGGCTATACGGGTGGATAGACTTCGCGTTCTTGGCATCGACCCCGGCACCTTAAAATCAGGATGGGCAGTGGTAGATGCATTCCCCAACGCATTGCCTAAGCGCATTGATTCAGATTGTTTAGTTTTGGGCAAAAGCAACACGCCAATCGCCGTGCGTTTGCATCAGCTACACATTAATTTACGCGAAGTTATCGCGAAGTATCGACCTGATGTACTGGCCATTGAATCTGCCTTTTTCGGCGATAACGCGCAATCGGCGTTGCGTATTGGCGAAGCGCGTGGGGTAGTACTGATGATGGCCGCCGAATTCGACATGGTGGTAGATGAAATCCCGCCTGCTACGGTCAAGCGACGCATTGCTGGTAATGGTCGCGCTACCAAAGAGCAGGTCTATTTAATGACTTTGCAGCACCTTGGCTGCAGCGAGTTTAAGCCGAGTAGCGAAGACGAAAGTGATGCTGTTGCGATTGCGCTGTGCTACCTTTTGTCGCTAGCCACAGCAAAAGCAACATCCAATAATTCGCCTAAAAATAATGGTAAAAAACCAGGAAGTGGCGGTAAACTGCCACTTGGTTCTACTTTCCAATAGCTATGTCTGACCCCGCCATAATCGATTTTGCCCAGCTACAGAGTTGGCTGGTGGCTAACCCTGATGCGCTAGAGCCAGGGCTAGTGTTACACGACAAAGTGCTCGATTTAGGTCCGGGCTTAACAGTACCTATTTACGGCGTCGACCCTTTTGGGCGCCCATGCTTGTGCATGATTCACCCGACGCTCGATTCGAGGGTGTCCGAAAAAATGCTCGAGGTTGTTTCGCGATTGCAAACAGAAGGACGTCGTTTCCGCCCACTATTTGCTTTGCCGTCTGAGCCGCGTATTTTCTTAATCACTTCAGCAATTTCATCTGAGTTGCGCCATCGACTCGACTTGCTTGCCGGCGCATTCCCGTTGCGCACTTATGTGGTGTCGGATGCCTTGCCTGGTGAAGTCACGCCAAATCTTCACCTTGAAGATCCGGTGTCACGCCGCGGGCCGCATTCCTTGCTTGAGCAGCTGCCATCGCCTCGACTTGCCCGCGTTGAACGTTTGATTAACGGCGCCGAAGCTTTGCAGCCCTCGATATTATTGCAAGGGCATGATTGGCCGATTATTTTTGTCAATCAAAGCGGGCCGATTGCCGCGTTGTTTGCTGACGCTAAAGGTTTGACTTTCACGCGTCCGCATTCTTCGCAGGGTAATGCTGGCTTACGCCTTGAAAACGATGAGGTGGTCGACTCGGCCATCGATTATTTAATGCGCTGCCAAATTAATAGTGAACCTCTTGCTGCTGAGTCCGTCACCTCTGGGTGAACGAAAAGCATCAAATAGCCGTATGCGTGGTTTTGTTGGTGCTGTGTTGGCGCGCCTTACAGTTGAAGTCCGCGCCCGATAGCGCCTTACAGTACCAGCAGTTAAGCGAGCATTGCGCGCTGTTGCCAGATCTCGCTACCGCACCCTTAAGTGAATTGGCACTGCTGCCTAGCCTAGGGCTCACGCGGGCGCGTTGCATCGTCGAAGGACGGCACTTGATAGGCATAGCCTTGACCCCCGAGAGAGTTGGCTTGATTGATGGGGTTGGCGAGACAACCGCTCTAGAGCTTTCTATGTGGTATCGGGCGCAAAGACGTCGAGGCGATACGCTAAAATATAAGCATGAGCCTCGACAAACCGACCCCCGCGCAAATTAGCGGATTAGTGAGTCTTGCGCTGGCCGAAGATTTCGCGCACCAAGATTCCACATCTCTTGCGGTGGTGCCTGAAACAGCCCAGTGCCAAGCCCAAATGGTGGCGCGTGCCGATGGGGTGGTAGCCGGTGTCGATTTCGCAGTCGAGGCCTTTAAGCAGTGCGATTCTAAGGTAACGGTTCAAGTACTCATCCACGACGGCGAGCGCGTTGGTGCCGACGAAGTCATTATGTTTGCGTGTGGTCCTGCGCGGGGTATTCTTGGGGCTGAGCGCGTTGCACTTAACTTTTTGCAACAACTTTCCGGTGTAGCGACTGCGACATCGCTAGCCGTTGCCGCGGCAAACGGCGTTACTGTTTTAGACACGCGGAAGACTGTTCCGGGTTTGCGCGACGTACAAAAATATGCAGTGCGTGTTGGTGGCGGCCAAAATCAACGTCGCAATTTATCCGACGAGCTGCTGCTTAAAGAAAACCATTTTGCCTTGTCCGGCTTAGATTATGCGGCCACAGTAAAAAAAGCAGTCGCCGAAGCGCAGGGTAAGGTGGTAGGCATCGAAGCCGAAACCATTGACCAAGCGCGGGCGGCACTTGCCAATCGTGCGAGCTACGTGTTGCTCGACAACTTCCAAGGTGTTCATTTGGTCGCAGCTGTTGCAGCACTACGCAAAGAATTCCCGAAAGCTATCCTCGAAGCGAGTGGTGGCTATACTCTAGAAACATTGCCGGCTTTGTCTGAAGCTGGCGTCGACCGCGTGTCGATGGGGGCGCTCACTCATTCCGTTCCTGCTCTCGACATGTCGTTACTTCTCAATACTACCGATGACTAATCACGAAACTTACTCTTCTCCGTTGGCGACACGTTACGCAAGCCCGGCGATGCAACAAACTTTTTCATATCGCGGGCGCTCACTAGTGTGGCGCGATTTATGGATAGCCCTTGCCGAGTCTTCGGCTAATTTAGGTTTAGATATAAGCGCAGAGCAGATAGCCGACCTTAAAGAGCATCGCGACGACATCGACTTCGACCGTGTTGCTGAACTAGAACGTGAATTACGCCATGACGTCATGGCGCATGTTCATGCTTATGGTGAAAAGGCTACCAAAGCTATGCCAATCATTCACCTCGGTGCCACTTCTTGTTTTGTAGCCGATGGCGCCGACCTAGTTTGCATGCAACGCGGATTGCGCTTGGTACGCGCGCGTTTGCTTGGTGTGATTCGCGCTCTTCGCGAGTTTTGTTTAGAGCAAGCCGAATTGCCCGTTCTAGGATTCACCCACTTCCAGCCGGCGCAACCGACAACTATGGGTAAGCGCGCTTCCTTGTGGCTCCAAGATTTTTTACTTGACCTCGAGAATGTTGAAGATGCTCTCGAACGCTTGCCATTCCGCGGCGTGAAAGGCACTACGGGTACCCAAGCTTCGTTTTTCCAGTTGTTTAACGGCGACCATGCAAAAGTGCGAAAACTCGATGATGACATAACGCAGCGCATGGGTTTCAAAAATACCATTGCGGTTTGTGGGCAAACATATCCACGTAAGTGGGATGGGGTAGTGCTCAGTGCAATCTCATCTATTGGTGCGTCAGCTTCTAAGTTTGCTACGGACATTCGCTTGATGGCGCACCGCCGCGAGCTCGAAGAGCCGTTTGGTGAGAGCCAAATTGGTTCATCCGCAATGCCTTATAAGCGCAATCCAATGCGCAGTGAACG
>JAQWRF010000363.1 GCA_029243845.1 Planctomycetota bacterium
TTGATTCGAGCAATCGTTTGGCAAGGGTGCAGTATGGGCAAACGTTTTTAGTGTAAATTTCTATTTTTGTCATGGTGCAGATATAATATATCCTCCTTATGGAAAATCAAGACATAGCCAAAATAATTACTGACGCCATTAGTGGTGCTAGTTGTGAAGTGACAGATCTCACCGGTACCGCCGATCATTGGGGGGTAAAAGTGGTGTGGTCAGGCTTTGCTGAGCTGCCTTTGATCCAACAACACAAAAAAGTGATGGAGGCCGTACGTCCGTATATGACAGACGGTACTAACGAAATTCACGCCGTGCAAATAAGCACTTTTTCTGAAAATGACTGATCTCAAACAACAACTCGAGCAAGCAATTGCTGACAATCACGTTTTGGTTTTTGCCAAGGGCAATAAAATGTTTCCGCGTTGCGGCTTCTCAAAAGCAGTCGTCGAGGTATTTACCGAGGTAGGCTGTGACTTCGAGGTCATCGATATCTTTGAGCATCAAGACATTAAGCCGACATTAATATCTATTACCGACTGGCCAACTACCCCACAGATTTTCATCGGTGGTGAATTCGTTGGCGGTGGCGATCTCGTCCGCGAGCTGCATGCCCGCGGAGAGTTAGCACCGATGGTTGTTGCTGCTACTGAATAAGTAGGGTTAGCAAGTTCGAGTCATCAACACCAGCGCCGTTCCTTGCGCCGCCTTCTACGTATACAATGGTGTTTGATGCGACCGACATCGGGATAGTGAAGCTGATTGCTGCCTGACCGTTAGCGTCAGAAGTGCCTGTGCGCACGATTTGATACGGAGAGCCAATATCGAAGGGGTGTCCGAAAATACTTGTGCCGTTATTCTGTCGGCTAACTAATAAACCATAGACAGTGTTTGGCTGCATAGCACTCAAGGTGTAGCTAACGATTTGGCCGCGCTGTCCTATAGTTGAACCAGACAATGTCAAAGCGTCGCTTGAACCCCCGCTACCTCCTAGGGTGTACAGTTCGAAGTCGTCGATATTCCAGCCGCCGAATACGACACCGCCATCAGACTTTAATCTGAACTCGATTTGCACGGACGCGTTGTTGTCAGCGTAGCTTGAAATATCAATATCCTGCATTTGCCACGAGGTATCGATTAGATTGCTGCCCGCTGGATTGCTCCAAACGAGGTTGCCATTCACGCGAATTTCTGCCTGATCATATTGGTTTTCTTCTATAGTAAGCCAACGGGCAAATGTCATAGTTACTCCAGACTTTCCAGAACAATCAATGATGGGTGAGGTTAAGGTGTTTTCTGCATTAGACTGGTATTCGCCATTCCATCCGCTTGGGCCAAGATCGTTGCCCCATACCTTTAATCCTGAGTATGCACTGCTTGGGTCACCGGCTTGGCCATTAGGTACATTTCGTTGCCAATCATCTTGGTTGGATATTTGCATATGCGTCCAACCATTATCAGTGGTACTATCGAAATCATCGAAGAAAATGGATTGATACAATCCCACGTTGAAGCGGTACGTATCGTCTCCCGCGCCGTATCCCTCAGGTAACCATTTCTCGTTTCCTGCAGAATCGGATGTCGTGAGGTAATACTCGACGCGCGCCGGGCTGACTTGACCAGGGATTATTCCGCTGTAGGTATTAGTTCCGGTCGAGTTCATTGCCACTATATTGAAATTACTCGCGGAGTCGGTTCTCCAGTACAGAGTTGCACCATTGACAGTAGCTGAAGTATTTGAAACCACATCGAGGTTAACAACATATGGGCCGGCCTCATCTTGAGTATCAGGCAAAGGCGTGTGACTTAAGGTCATGGACACCGGGCGCGCCAATTCAGCAACAGTTGCTAATGCACCCTGAGTAATCATTCGTGCCAAAGTGAAATCATTAGCGGATATGCCGCTTACATCGTTAGCTCCGTGAATGTACGGGCTGTATGAGCCGAGATCTTCAAAGGGGAAGGTCGCCGGAAATCCGTGTTGAAAAAAAGAACGATGGTCGCTTGTACCGCCAGAAAGAGAGCCGATGTTCACTGGTAAAGTAGGGACATAAGCTTGATAGACATCCATTGCAAAGGCATTGAGCCCAGGGTCGGTGTCGTTCGTTACAAAGTCAACGCTGCGAGTGTCACCACTTGCGCGGTATGCAATCATGTCAAGTTGCACCATACCTATAACGTTGGCGCCAATGGACTCAAGATGTGCGGCGTAGGCTTCGGAACCTAATAATCCTGACTCTTCGCCTGACCACGCACAAAAGCGAATGGTGTAATCGTATTGTTGCTGTGACAGAATCCGGGCGATTTCAAGTACTGCAACTGTTCCGGACGCATCATCGTCTGCGCCAGGAGCGCTAGCGGATGTGCCTGCGTAGTTGATTGAATCGTAGTGCGCGCCAATAACGACAATCTTAGAAGGGTCTGTAGTGCCGACATATTCGCCAATGACTACATCGGCTCCGGAGTCATAGTCAAAAGTGCTAGTGTTAAGACCTATGGCATTCATGCGCGAGACTAACCAGTTCTCGGCATTTACTTCACCTTGTTGCCCGTGGCGACGCGTGCCAAATGCTTCCATGGTAGCAACATCAGTGGTTAAATTTGACTGACTAACCTGAGACACCATGCCTTGGATTGTGGCATTAGGGTTTATCGCATTCAACCGGCCACCATTAAATTGACTTGGCGTCATCGCACGCACACCAATTTTACGGACGGCGCCGTGGCACTGAAATATTGGGCCACTAACAGCACCGAGTTGGGCTTTAGTTAATGCGCGCAACTGTACTAAGCCATTAGGTGATGTCCATAGCGGGCGTCCTGATGCGAGTAATGATTTATCGGCATGATCAGGGTTCGCCAATATCGTGAACATCTCTTCACCAGGCTTTAGATCAGGGATGTCGATATATTCAACCTCAAAGCGTTTAATCAAATCGGCATTGAGGTCGCCAATGATGTAGGTCCCGAGGTCGTCGAACATATCACCCTGTAGGATTAGTTCGTCGCGCAAGACTAAGTTTTGGCCATAGTGATAGGCCGCAAAGTCTATTGGCCCAACACTTGCGTGTTGAGCCAATAGAGCTATAGTGATTGATGCTAACATTATTTTACAGAACTAGAATTGTAAGCATATTGGATTCGTCAACACCGAGCGCAGATCGTGCGCCGGCTTCGATGTATCCGATAGTGCCAGGGTTGACTCCCTGAGGAATGGAGAAGGTAATGGTGCCGTTACCGTTCTGATCGGCAACACCTCGGCCACCTATTATGTAAGGCAAACCAATATCAAAGGCTTGACCCAGGATAATAGAACCCGAGTTGCTCATGCTTGCGAGTACCCCGAAGTCTGAGCCAGGCTGCATGTTGCTTACGTTGTAGGAAATGGAGCCGCCAGGTGAACCGATGGTATCGCCACTTAGTAACAAGACGTCATTACCGCCACCAGGGACAGGTCCGAGTGTAGAGATTTCGAAGTCATCGATAGTCCAACCACCGAACTC
>JAQWRF010000364.1 GCA_029243845.1 Planctomycetota bacterium
AACGATTTTGGCAGCTATTGATAACGAGCGACGGATGGTAGCTATCATTCTAATGTTTGTGGTGCTCGTCTCTACCTTCGGTTTGTTCGCCAGTCTTTCAGCCTTGGTACGTGAAAAAACTCGTGATCTAGGAGTTCTATCGGCACTGGGTTACAGCCCTGCAAGTCGCGCTAATTTACTACTCATCACCGGATCCGTAGCCTCCATCCTTGGCTGCGGCCTAGGGTGGTCCGGCGCACGCGCTTTTTATGTCTACCGATTAGAGATAGTCGATTTCTTACGCGACCAGCTCGGCATTCAATTGTTTTCACCTGAGCTGTACATCGTAGAAGGTATTCCGGCACAATGGATTAACGGCCAAGTCTCCACTTTACTTTTGATCAGTTTCATGATGTGCCTTATCTTAACTGCCATTCCAGCTATTCGCGCCGCGCTGCTTTCGCCAGTCAACGCCCTACGTCACAATTAATCATCTCATGACTTTACTCCAAGCAAGCTCCATCACAAAGTCCTATAAAGTAGGACGTGGCGAACTTCATGTTCTTAAAGGTTTAGATTTCGAATTACAGCAAGCTGAAGTGTGTGCCATCATGGGCTCTTCGGGTTCTGGGAAATCGACTTTACTGCAGATATTAGGTTTAATGGATAACTGCGACTCTGGCAGCATCAAGTTTAACGGCCAAGAAGTATCGCAGTTAAGCGCCAAGAAGTCCGCGATGATGCGCGCCGAGAAACTGGGCTTTGTGTTTCAGCAATTTCATCTCATTCACGAATTAACCGCTCTCGAAAATGTGTTGCTACCGCGCCGTGTGGCATGCGGAATGTCGTGGTTTTCGCAACGCCAATCCGAGTACCATGCCGCTCGTCAGCTACTTGAAGAAGTAGGCCTCAGCGAACGTATCGGCCATCGTCCTAATCAGCTTTCGGGCGGTGAGCAACAACGTGTTGCGATTGCCCGCGCACTCATCTCGTCACCGCCATTGATTCTAGCTGACGAACCTACTGGTAATTTAGATTCAGCAGCCGGAGAGCGCATTTTGAATTTACTATTAGAGATGGCACGCAAACGCAACACATCGGTTTTGCTGGCTACTCACGATTCTGCGGTCGCTGCGAAATGTGACCGCACCATACATGTCAGCGACGGAATCATTACCGACTAGTGCATTTTTTCAGCCTTGCCCTTGCGTATTTCCGCAGTAACTTAATTTTGCCATTAGGTTCGTTGGGTATTGCATTAGGCATCGGGGTTCTGTTCACGGTCATCTCAGTGTTCAACGGTTTCGTCGGTGAACTCGAATCAAACATTAAGCGCGTTTCTGGCGATTTAGTTGTAGAAACATCTTTAATGAACCAGGCGACTGAGCAAGACTTTGATGCTTTGTTTGCGGGTATCCCGGAAATTGTTAGTGCTCAGCCACAACTCCACTGGTTCGGACTTATTGGCCGCCGCGGAAGTCGCTCGGTAAGCAATTCACGTTCCGCTGATTTATCCGGAGTGTTATTGGTCGGCACCGACGAGAGTATTCCACCAGCAAGAACTAAGGACCTTACGCCGATGGTGATTGGTAAAACTCTAGCCGATGAGCTGGGGTTAAAAATTGGCGACATCGCCGAAGTCATTAGTCAGCGCCCAAATGGTAAGCATGCCCAGCCGGTGCGCCACAGTTTCCAGTTAACCGCCACTACCTCAACGGGTCGCTTCGATCAGGACATCGACCGCGTACTCGTCAACCGCACCCAACTCGCGCAACTAATCGCTCTTAACAGCAACTTCACCAACTTTAAAATAAATGTCGCAAACAACACCGACATTGACAGTGTGCAGCAACAACTCGTCACACGCTTGCAAGACGAGCCTTTCGACATCCAACGCCGCTCGCGCATCAAGACTTGGCGCGAAGTCGGTGGAACTCTACTGCGTGCCGCTGAAGACCAGAAAGGTACTTTGGCAATTGTGTTCAGCTTTATCGTGTTAGTCGCTGCCTATCAACTTATTGCAACCTTGTTATTGCTCATTAGCGACAAGCGCAAAGACATCGGGATCATGGGCGCTGTTGGTGCCTCACCCTCCAGTATTCGCGGTTTCTTTTTGGCGCTTAGCTGTGTAATAACTACTTTCGGCGTAGTGCTTGGCTTAATTATCGGCATGCTGCTCAATGCTAATTTACATACCGTAGAGTTACTGGTCGGCGGAGGCAAACCTGTTTTCTTACCTGAAGTTTATAAATTTGATCACATACCCGTAGCTGTTGATTGGCCACAAGTGTGGTTGTTGATCGCAATTACTTATGTCATCACATTGCTGTTTAGTTTGATTCCGGCAATACGCGCCACGCGCATGTCGATTGTTAAGGCACTGATACAGCGCTAGCCTCAAAGATATCCATCTTCGGCTCGCCATCTAGCAACCCATCGAGCTGGCCACCAAGCGCCTCAAAATGTTCCGTGGCAAAGTGAAACTCGATTGCAGCCATATCTTGCCATTCCTCGTAAAACATGATGCGCTCGCTATCGTCGTGGCTGTAAAAAAAGCGGTAACTGATACATCCCGGCTCGGCACGTGATGGCGCGAGCAGAGTTTCGAGTACTGTGGCAACTTGCTCAACTTTACCTGGCAGAGCTTTCATTTCGGCGACTATGATGTGCATCACACTATTACACTTAATTCTTGCAGTAAATACAAGACGTAGCGCCTTTTAGTCAGACACCCACAAACTAGCCCCTGACTTAAAACTGCTGCCGGCATATTTCTCGCGCAGTTCGTCGGCAATCGCAGTTCGCGCGCGTTGCTCTTCGTTCTCTATGTTAAACAAACTCGACTGGTAATAGTTCGATGAGAAATTAGTAAAACGCACCCCTAGCAATCTTACCGAACTGCGATGCTTTAACCTCTTTTCGAGCAACGCCACGGCTTGCGGCAACCATCGTTGCTCGTTATCACTATGTTGCGACAAACTGACGTCGCTAGTATGCGTAGTAAAATCCGCGAAGCGTACTTTTAGACTAAGCGTTTTGGCTGCCAATGTTTTGGAACGCATTCGCGAGCAAGCATGCTCAAGCAACAACTGTATGTGCCCGCGCAACAGTTTCATGTCATCGATGTCGTTAGCGAAGGTTTGCTCATGGCCAATCGACTTTGGTGCTGAACGTTCCCCTGGTGGACAGACTTCGACACTGCATTCGCCACGTGCGCGACGTTGCATGGCGGCGCCATGACTGCCAAAAGTATCTTCAATAAATCGTTTTTCCGCATCTGCCAACGTACCTAAACAATCAATATTCAGGGAACGAAGTTTATTCGCGGTCACGGGACCGATGCCTGGTAACTTCTTCACCGCAAGCGGAGCGAAGAAACGTGCCTCTCCACCACGCGCCACATCGCACAAGCCAAAAGGCTTGGCATACGCAGACGCAACCTTGCTAACCAAGCGATTCCCCGAGACGCCAATGCTTAAATCTAAGCGCAATTCTTCTTTAACCCGTCGCTGCATTTCATTAGCGGCATCGAGCGCATCACCAAACAAGTGATGCGTGCCTGTCAAATCGAGATAAGCCTCGTCAATCGAAACCTTTTCAATAATAGGTGTGTAACCATTAAGCAAACGAAACACCGCGCGCGACGCCCGTGAATACATCTTGTGAGTACCACTCACCCGCGTCAAATCAGGACATAAGCGCATCGCCTGCGACATTGCCATCGCCGAGTGTACGCCATATTGTCGCGCCTCGTAAGAAGCAGCAGCTACTACCCCGCGTTGCTGTGACGAACCACCAACCACGACTGGCTTGCCGCATAAACTAGGATCAAGCACGCGCTCGACCGACACAAAAAAAGCATCGAGATCGACATGCAGAACCGAACGTTTTTTCAAAGACGTTAACTTAAAGGGTGGAAACGTCCTGAAAGTACACCGCGAATTTTAGCTGGCTGTTCGGTAACCGGCGGAGCAAAACCAGCGATGCCATGAAAACTCATGTTATCGTCGATACGCGCCAAGGCCATGGTGCGTTCGACGCCAGTCCACCATACGACAGTGTCGCCTGGTTCGGCATCGAGGCTTGGATCAACTGACAGAATATCGCCGCAGACAAACTCGCCATCGCTATCGATTTGATCGCCTGACAACTTGAAATACAACAACCCCGTTGCCGGAGTCAAAAGCTCGGGCAAACCGTCGGCGGCTAGTTCAGTTAGGCAGCTAGGTTGCATCAGATAATATTATGCCTAAAAGACACGGTGTAAACCAACCACTTTACCGACTAAAGAAAAATTGTCGCCCTCATTTACGACAATATCAGAATAATTAGAGTTGGCCGGACGCAGAATAATACGCCCATTCTCTGGCAAGAAATACTTAAGCGTCGCTTCGCATTGCTCGCCTTCGCCAATCAACGCGACAACCATGTCGCCTGAATTAGCAGTAGCGACTTGCTGGATATAGACGATATCTCGATCAAGTACGCCCGTTTCTATCATGGAATCGCCGCTCACTCGCAGCGCAAAGTCAGCCTCTACCGTAGACGGCACCGGCAACATCTCTATGTAGTCTTCGATAGCCAGAGTCGGCGCACCAGCCGCCACCTGCCCGATTAAGGCTAACCTTACATCCGCCACTTCGAAAATATTACGTGCACCATCGCCCATGCGAATATACCCTTTGCGCTGTAATGCCAATAGGTGGAAATGTGCGGTTTGCGCACGGACACCCATCGCCTCACCTAGTTCGGCTCGCGTCGGCGGCATGCTGTCGCGCCGAATCGCCTGCCTGATGATGCGTAATGCATCGGTTTGACGTTTGCTGAGAGATTCAGTGGGCATACACCTACTATATGATAAATATCATATAGATGCAATAGCCACGCCGGCTATAAAAGCGGCTGAAGAAACCGTAGCTGATCGGCAGTAGCCTTCGACGAGGCGATGCCTAAAAGCCGTTGCGCATAATCACGCAATGGCTTTCCATTTGGTGTCAAACCGTCGAGACCATCTTTATGCGCGTTATGCAAAGTCGCCATGCGTTGAGCGTATGTCCAGTCCGCTGTTAATTCATAAGCGTCCTGCAGATTCGAAGGGTCATAAAACACCGTTTTAACCAATGCGGCCAAGCCCATGGATTTTTCATCGCTGACGGCATCAGCACAACGCAATTCAATTTGCGGACGGAAACGCACCTCGGGAAATGGAGTGGATAAATGCAAACTCCAGTCGTCGGCAGTAGCGTCGCCTGAAGCATAATAATCACGAAACGACTTACCGCGCATATCGATAGAAACCCCGTCGCGATCGATGAAGAGCATGGGCACATCTAGCATATACTCAATGTAATCCTGCAAGGTAGAATTCGGTGCGACCAAGGATTCCACAATACCGCAACGCGCGTTATCGGTGCGCGTCCAGACGTGACCGCGCCATGATTTAAAACCATGCTTCGGTGAATTAGCGAACATCGCCTGAATAACTGGCGACAGCGCAAATACCGTGCGTAGTTTGAGCATGGCATCTTCGGCGTCGCTGTGGTCAAAATTAATTTGCACCCCCGCCGTGGTTTTCATCATATGGATGCCAAGTTCATCCGCCTGTTGCAAATGCGGTTCGAGAATATCGTAACGCGACTTCGGCAGCCTCTCGATTTGTTCCGGCTCGGCACTTGGATGCACTCCGACGCACAGGAATTGATGACCGGTGCTGGCGATGACTTGCTCAAGCATCTCGCGATAATGATTTATTTCAGATTCTAAGTCGACCAATTTGATTTGCGGAGTAGTACCGAATTCAATTTGCCCACCCGGCTCAAGAGTTATCGCCCGACCATCAGCGGCATGTAGCGACATCACATTGCCTTTTTCGTATTTGGCCTTCCAGCCGCTAATCACTCGTAACTGCTCAACTATTTCTGCAATACCATTCGAATCAGAGTACTGCACTACCGCCTGATCAGCGGTAACACAAAAACGCTCGCTTTCAATGCCGATGCACAGCTCATCTTTCGGGCGATGCCCTGCAGTAAAGAAACTACTAAGGTCGAAACTCATCGCAGATATTTTTTATCAGCATAAAAGGTGCCGAAAGGAAGAATGGAGCACAACAACACCATACCGAGTTGACGGGTAGTCCATTCTTGGTGCCGCGTAAACATTAGCGCCATCACGACGTAGGCGACGAATAGAATTCCGTGTGGCATGCCAAGCATTTTTACGTAGCTTGGGTCTGACATCAGATACTTAATCGGCACTGCGACGCCGAGTAGTAAGAGGTACGACACGCCTTCAAGAAAAGCGAGGATACGGAATGCATTCATCATGGAGAGTCTCTAAAAAAATGGCGGGAGTGCATGGGAATCGAACCCACCGAGCATTGGCGTCCAACACTCCATCGGCTTTGAAGACCGAGCACAACACCAGTCATGATCCACTCCCGACAGCAGCTCATTATAACGTTTATTCGACCCACCGCGCGCCCGACAACTTGGCTACTGCCGCCAGCGTGGTCTGCGCCGCATTCAGTCCCAAGCGGAAATCATCATCACTGTAACTGCTAAACATATCGCTAACCTGATGCCAATGCGGATTCCAGCCGTTGCCGACCTGGGTCCCGCGCTCATTTTCGCGCAAACTAATACACGCCACCTTATCCATAAACGGTACGGAGTCGGTGTTGGTCATATGCGCCCCAACAGTTACCGGATAATCGGTAGCGTAACGTTCATTCGCCCGCTGAAAAACCATCGCTAATTTATGCGAGTCTTGCCACTGATCCGATTGCCATTGATACTCGACATTCACATCCGCCTCGGGGCGCTGCTCCTTCGGCAAAGTGCCATCCGCCAACGGCATGCCATGATCAAACAACATCATGTCGTGCTGAATCATACCTAACCATTTCGGCTCTGGGTAAAGACCCGAATTTTCAGGACTTTCGATGCCCTGTAAAGCATGGCGCTGATCAACATAAGCGTAACTGCCGTTCAATCCTGATTCTTCATTGTTGAACAATATAAAGCGCACCGAACATTCTGTTTGCACACGTGGATCTGCAAAGATGCGCGCTAGCTCTAAGACTATCGCGGTACCGGAACCGTCGTCGTTACATGCTTCGCCGTAACCGATGCCGTCCATGTGGGCGGCGATGATATACATTTCTTGTGGACGACTGCTGCCGATTTTAGTGCAGTAAATTTGTTGACG
>JAQWRF010000002.1 GCA_029243845.1 Planctomycetota bacterium
CCTAGGTCAGAAATGGACTCAACGCCAGAGAACTGACTATCCGCAGCAGCGTCTTCTACGATCACCGGCACCTCAGAATCAACCGCGCGTTCAATTAAGGTTTGCGAAAACTTTTCTTCGGGTGAAGCAACTATTTCGTGAGCGAAATTACGTGCCATAGAATATGCGACTTTCCCATCTTCGAGAATAAACATAAAACCACGTTCAGCGCGACACATGCTCACTGCAGCGTCAACGACCATCGCCGAGAGTTGGGGAATGCGCTCTTCGAATTGAAAATTCTTCACCGTCGACATCAGGGTGTTAAGAATTTGTTGCTCGCGCGTCAAGCGTTGAGTCTGAGTCGACTCGACCGAGTCAAGGCGTTGCTCAATCCCACCATACAACTGCAAAGTGGTGCTACCGATTCGCAGCACATCACTGAACGAAAACAGCTGACGCAAAACGCGTTGCCCTCCAATCCAACTGCCATTTCGCGAATCTAGGTCGACCACAAAAATTTGATCCCCAACCACTTCAATACGGCAATGATGACGCGACGCGAGCGGATCGTCAATACGAATATCGCAGTCTTGACCACGCCCCACTACTGCAACATTCGTGGTTATTTTAATCACCTGTTGCAATTGGTCGCGCTCGAGCATAACCTCCAATGGAACTTGCATACTGTAAGGATACCCTAAATGGATAAATGGTGGAAGAACGGAGTTGCTTTTTCATGCACACAATGCGCGAAGTGTTGCAGTGCCCGTGATGATGCGTCTTATGTCTATGTCAACCAGGGCGAACGTCAGCTTATGGCTAAAGAATTGCAGCTGCCGCTCGCCACCTTCACCAAGCGCTACGCGCGCCGCGCAGCCGATGGCAAGTATTATCTGAACTTCGTTGATGGGCACTGTATTTTCTTAGAGGATAAAAAGTGCATTATGCATGACATTAAGCCAACGCAATGCCGCACCTGGCCATTTTGGGAGGAAGCTATGGCCTCTAAGGCGGAATATAAGAAACAGGTGCTAGATTTCTGTCCGGGTAGCAATGTTGATTCACCAGTCGTCAAGGCAGACGACATCAAGAAGCAGATTAATGAAACCGAAGACGCTTTTTTTGAAGTATAGTCCCCTCTGCTGTTTTAGCTTGGTTAGAATATGTGGCAATCATGGCGGAAAACACTAAAGAATTCACTCTGCAAGTTATAAATCTGAATAAGTTTTATGACCGGACTCAGATATTGCATGACATTACATTGTCTTTTTATGCTGGTGCCAAGATTGGAATGATTGGCGCTAACGGTTCTGGCAAAACGACTCTGCTGCGCATACTTGCCGGCGCCGATGACGAATTCGACGGCCAGCGCATTCAAATGAATGGGAAGTCGATTGGTTACGTTTCTCAAGAGCCCGTGCTCGAGGCCAACAAGACTGTTAAAGAGGTCCTTGACGATTCCGTTGCGCATATTCACGCCATCACTGATCGTTATAATGAGATTTGTGTTTTGATGGGCGAAGCTGACGGTGACGAACTAGAAAAACTATCTAACGAGTTCGATCGACTGCAGATTGAAATCGACATGCACAACATGTGGGAAGTAGACCGCTTGCTAGAGATATCCGCGACGGCTCTCGATTTGCCGCCAATGGATCGCGAATGTGGTGTTCTATCAGGTGGCGAAGCACGCCGTGTTGCTTTATGTAAAACGCTGATTGAATCGCCTGACATCTTGCTGCTCGACGAGCCTACCAACCACCTTGATGCGGCGACTACTGCGTGGCTAGAACATCATTTGTCTAACTATGGTGGCCTCGTTATTGTGATTACTCACGACCGTTATTTTCTGGACAATGTGGTCGACTGGATGCTCGAAATTGAACGGGGTCGCGCAACGCCATATAAAGGCAACTATTCGACCTATCTCGAAGCCAAAGAAAAGGAGTTATCGCTTAGCGACCGTCAGCACGAGAAGCGTCGCAAGCGTTTAAAGTCGGAACTCGAATGGGTGCGAAGCAATACTAAAGCCAAAGGCACTAAATCTAAATCACGGCTTAAGCGCTACGATCAGCTAGTTGAAGAACAGCAAAGCCTCAAGCCGGACATGATTGACTTGGCCATTCCTTCCGGACCGCGTCTTGGTAATAAGGTTATCGATTTTGTTAATGTCAAGAAAGCTTATGGCGAGCAGATCCTCGTTAAAGATCTAAGTTTTGAAATGCCTCCGGGTGCTCTTATTGGAGTTATTGGCCCCAACGGTGCCGGTAAAACCACTTTGATGAAAATGATTGTTGGGCTTGAACAAGCCGACTCTGGTGTAATCACCCAAGGGTCGACTATTGAAGCCTGCTTTGTTGACCAGCGTCGCTCTGAACTGTCTGATGAGAATACTGTCTATGAAGAAATCTCTGGTGGTGTAGAGTTCTTGCCATTCGGTTCAGGAGAAATTCAGTCTCGCGCTTATGTTTCGCGATTTAATTTCAAGGGGTCTGACCAAGAGAAAATAGTTGGCAACCTTTCGGGTGGTCAACGAAACCGCGTGCAATTAGCGAAGATGCTGCGTGTCGGCGGTAACTTAATTATTCTCGACGAGCCGACCAACGACCTCGACTTGCCCACCACTCGCGTTCTTGAAGAAGCTATCGAGCATTACGCTGGGTGCATGCTGATTGTGAGTCACGACCGTTACTTCTTAGATCGCATTTGTACTCACATTTTGGCATTTGAGGGCGACGGCGAAATCGAATTCTTCTTCGGTAACTACTCTGAATATGCCGAGTGGCTTGAGCAGCGCCGCCTTGACGCTGGCGAGGGCCCAGAATCGAACTCGGCTAAATACCGTAAGATGAGTCTTTAGGCTAAAGTCTTAACTTTAGAACCTGCGACGATGTTTAATACCGAATCATCGCTGCGCACCCAGCACTTCGTACCCGAATCATAGTCAGCAGCACGCAACAGCAATTTTGCAGGTTGATTGTCAACCAAACAATCTTGCTCGCGGACATGATCTATACCCCGCCACGCACGTATGAAAGGGTTCTCGTTCCACTCTGTTGCCAAAGTGCTCGCTTGCATATGCCCTGGGTAAATCACAGTTGACATCGGCAGGCTAAATAACACGTTCATAATAGAATGATGGATGTCGTCAAAGCTAGTGTGATCGGGTGCCTGAGTGCCGCCAACCGAACCCGCAAACAAGGTATCTCCGGTGAAGAGTGCCTGCTCATTTATATAAAAAGCTAATTGACCACTCGTGTGCCCAGGGATGTGCAGGCAGTTTATCTCGAGATCACCACACTGAATGATTTGCCTATCCGCAAGCGACGTAATCTCGCCATCAATTAGCGACTTCTCATTTTGATGGGCACAAACTGAGCACTGATACGTTTCACGGTAATGTGAATTGTTAGCGACGTGGTCATAATGATGATGGGTGCATAGCACACGCCGCAAAGTCAAATCGTTTTCCGCGATGAACGCGTCGATTTCGGCCGAAGGCGCCCCGCCATCTACCAACACTGCGTCGCCACCCACTTTGTCGGCAACTATCCAAGAATTCGACAGCCAATGCGCGTCACGCGTACTGTGAATGAGCATTAGATCTTATGAATCTGCAGCTGTGGGTATGGCAAATCAATGTTCGCCGCCTCAAGTGCAGCTTTAGCATCGCGTATCAACTGCTGCTTACAAGATCCGTTATCAGAGCGTTGGCACCACACACGAAGTGACCAATTCACGGCTGAATCACCAAGTTCCAGCAACACCACATCGCCGTCTTTCTCTGGCAGGCGATAAGGGTTCGCGGCCACGACCTTCTCGAAAATAGCGCGCGTCACATCGATATCGG
>JAQWRF010000097.1 GCA_029243845.1 Planctomycetota bacterium
CATCGTTATTATTATTTCTGCGACTTAATGTAGTTAAGAAGGTCTGTTAGATCTTCGTCGGTAAGTTCAACCTCGAGCATCGCCTTAGGGTAACCCTTGCGCGCCTGAGCCATTGGGTCGGTAATAGAATTGAGGATGTAGTTTTCATCAATCACTAAAGTAGTGTCATCATCGAGAGTAATCTCTTGACCGAGGAGTCCGTTAAGCGGCGGCCCAATAACTCGAGCCCCATTCATTGTGTGACAAGTAGAACAAGTTTGACTATCAAACAGTAACTCGCCACGTTGCTCTGACGTCATGCCGGTAGTATCCACGGAATCGCCTTTTTGCGCCATCTGCAGGGCACGTACGTAAGCAATAATCGCCCACCGATCTTTCTTAGGAATTTGCTCGCCGTATCCAGGCATGGTGCGAATGCCATCTGTGATTGTTGAGTAAAGCTCTTCATCGCTTTGATCAGCGTAAAGCCCTAGAATCAAGTTCGAAGGCGGAATCCAAGAAGCGTGCCCCGCGTCCGCTAATTCGGTGGCACGACGATGGACTGTGCCATCACCTTTGCCGTCGAATCCGTGACAAACAGAGCAGTAAATGTTGAAACGCTCTTCACCGCGATCGATGAACGCCGCGTTTACGACATTGTTAGAGTGATCGTCAAGGTCACCCTGAGCAACTGTGCCTTCCACTTGGGCGCGACTCATGCGACCGTCGGCGAACAAGGACGTTTGGCCTTGCGCGCGGAACTTATCTTGCTTGTCCATATCTGGAACAAGATGCACTCGCGGCTCAGTCGTTGTTTTGCCGTAAGAGTTGTACACCATCGACAAAGGGACCGTGGCCAAACAAGCCATAACCACCAACTTGCCCTTTAAGCTTCCTGGCAATCCTGTCGACTCAGCAGAATGGTAAACATCTTCTGTATCGCTAGCACCAAGCGACTTCAGGAAGTCGTGAGCTTTAGAAGAATCAAACAAATCGTCAGCAGCTTCGATTGCTACAAAGAATTTGTCATCTGTCACGCGTGCAAAACGCTTGTTGCGGAATAGAGGGTGGTACCATAAAGGCAACCCGTTGGCGATCCACATGCCGAAGAAAGCTGTGAACGCAGAGAACAGAACCGTCATCTCAAAGATGATAGGAACGTTCGCCGGCAACGACCAGCGTGGCTTGCCAGAGATGTCGTATGGGTAATCAACCGCGTTCATCCACCATTGCATAAGCACGGCAAGAGTACACCCGGTTAAGCCCATGGCTAAGACTACCCAAGGCAGCTTAGTGAATTTGACTCCCATGGAATCGTCTAAGCCGTGCACTGGGAAAGGCGTATGGCAATCCCATTTTGTGTAGCCAGCCTCGCGCACCTTTTCGGCGGCGTTGCACAAAGTTGTAACATCGTCGAACTCGGCAACTACGCCGTAAAGTTCACCATTATCATTTGAAGTTTCAGTCATTATGCTGTCCTCTTAGTGAGCGTCGTGATGAGGATGAGCCTGCGGCAGAACATTCTTAACCTCTGAAATTGCGACCTGCGGCAAGAAGCGGCAGAACAACATAAACAAAGTAAAGAACAAGCCAAAGCTACCGACTAGAGTGAGAATATCAACCCATGTCGGAGTGAAGTAATGCCAGCTTGACGGCAAGAAGTCACGGTTAAGTGAAGTCACCGTAATCACGAAGCGTTCGAACCACATGCCGACGTTTACAAACAACGACATAATGAACACTACGACTAAGTTGCGGCGAATCTTCTTGAACCAGAAAATCTGCGGCGACAAAACATTACACGAAACCATTATCCAGTAAGCCCAAGCGTAAGGGCCAAAGGCACGGTTAATAAAAGTGAATCCTTCGTATTCGTTGCCTGAGTACCAAGCCATAAAGAATTCCATTGCGTAGGCGTAACCCACCATCATTCCTGTCGCCATGATCACCTTCGTCATGTTGTCGATGTGGCGCAGAGTAATCAGTTCTTCTAGACCGAAAATCTTACGTGCCGGAATAGACAACGTAAGCACCATCGCGAAGCCAGAGAAAATCGCACCCGCAACAAAGTAAGGTGGGAAAATAGTAGTGTGCCAACCAGCGAGCTGTGATGTCGCGAAGTCAAAAGACACTACCGAGTGCACAGAAAGCACAAGCGGCGTAGCAAGCGCGGCCAACAATAAGTAAGCGCGCTCGTAACGGTGCCACTGGCGGTTAGAGCCCGTCCACCCTAGGGAGAACAAGCCATACCAGAAGCGCTTAGTTTTAGAGATAGCACGGTCGCGAACGGTAGCGAGGTCAGGAACCAAGCCCATGTACCAGAACAACAATGAAACGGAGAAGTATGTGGAAACCGCGAACACGTCCCACAACAAAGGTGAGCGGAAGTTCGGCCACATCGCCATTTGGTTAGGTAGTGGGAATACCCACCAGATAAACCAAACACGACCCACGTGAATCGCCGGGAACATACCCGCACAAACCACCGCGAAAATCGTCATCGCTTCAGAGAAACGATTGATACCCGTTCGCCAGTCTTGCCGGAACAAGAACAGCACCGCTGAAATCAGAGTACCGGCGTGACCGATACCAACCCAGAACACGAAGTTAACAATCGGCCATCCCCATGCTACTGGCTGGTTGTTGCCCCAAACGCCAACACCTGTGGTGACGAGGTAAACAATCATCGCGCCAAGGACGCCAAGCAGAGCTAGAGCCGTGCCAAAAATGATGTACCAAGCCTTAGGAGGCTTGGGCGCCTCGATGACCCCACAAACAGTTTCCGTTATAGAATGAAAATCGTTAGTACCCTGGACCAGGTCTTCTGGAAAGATATCGAGATTATTAGCTGATGCTGAATTAGCCATGAGAGACTACCTCCTCACTTTGAGCTTCCACCAAAAGTGGGCTTGGGTTACGAACGCGCGCCAAGTAGGACACGCGCGGTTTGTTGTTTAGCTCGGCAAGCAACTTGTAAGCGCGGTTGTTGGCCTGAGCCTTAGACACGCGGCTATCTTCATCGTCGATGTCACCAAACACAATAGCATTGGAAGGACAAGCCTGCTCACATGCCATTTTGATTTCGCCGTCTTCGATATGCAAATCGCGATCTTCGTTACGAGAGTCAATGCGGACGCGCTCAATGCGCTGCACACACATGGAACATTTTTCCATTACGCCGCGTGAACGAACAGTAACGTCTGGGTTGTTCACCATCTTCATTACTTCGTTGCCAACCAACTCAGTATCTTCGTTGTAATTGAAGAAGTTGAAACGGCGCACCTTATAAGGACAGTTATTTGAACAGTAGCGCGTACCGATACAACGATTGTAAACCATATCGTTTAGGCCCTCGCTACTGTGCACTGTCGCGGCCACCGGACAAACCGATTCGCATGGCGCCAGTTCACAGTGCTGGCAACCAACCGGCTGGTTAATCGCAGTTGGGTTTTCTGCCGTACCCAAGAAGTAACGGTCCATGCGAATCCATGCCATCTCGCGACCACGCAGCACTTCAGTTTTACCCACAACAGCAATGTTGTTTTCAGACTGACAAGCGATGGTACATGTGCCACAACCCGTGCATGAGCTAAGATCGATAGCCATTCCCCAACGATGAGCGGGTGTTTTTAATTCGTCGCGCTCGAGAAAAAGGGAGTCATCTTTATCCCAGAAATCGGGCGCCTTCTTTGCGAAATCGCGATTAGCAGTATATTGGTCAAGAGTACCTTCGCGCACTAATGATGGCAGACGGTCCTCCATGCCCTTGCGCCCAATCGCATCAATCGCGAAATGGTCTTGCGTCGTCGCAAGAAGATGCATTGCCGAAGTGACTTCGACTTTAACTGCTGCGATATTCATCTCGTCAGAGCCACGCAACTTATAAGAATCGAAGCCTACTGAATTGACTTCGTCATCGTCGAGCCCAGCAACGTGGCCGGCTGACGTACGCCCGTAACCCAAAGCAAGTGTGATGGCATTATCGGCATGACCTGGCATCAGGTAAGCCGCAACATCAAGAGTGCCAGCAGCCGTGGTCAGCTTGATCATGCTGCCATGCTTGATACCTTTAGCTTCGGCAGTTTTGAAAGAGATTAGCGCTGCGTTATCCCACGTTAACTTGGTCATCGGATCTGGAAGCTCTTGCAACCACCCCATGTTGGCGTGGCGTCCGTCGCCTAGCGCGAAGGAAGGCATAAAGCGCAACTCGAAATCGTTACTAAGGCTAGACAGCTTAGGCAAAGACTTTGGAGCACCCACTGCCATTGCGCGTGAGGCACTACCTTTAATGTAACCAGCGTGTAAGTCATCGTCGCTGAAGCTTTGTGTAGCTTGAACAATATCTTTGGACGACGCGTTTTCTCCAATCATCACCGACATCAATTCGATGTGCGAGGTGGTGTTGAAAATAGGGTTGATAAGCGGTTGGCCGATTGCGACTAAGCCATCAGGAGATGCGCCATCACACCAGTGCTCGAAACTGTGTGACTGAGCAACGTGCCAGTTACACTTCTTCGATGTTTCGTCGCGGTACAAGCTAACGTGTGTTGTTGTTGCAACATTAGCCAACGCATCAGCAAACTTAAAGTTGGCTGGCATGTCATAGACGGGATTGCCACCGAACATCACAAGGTTAGAAATCTTACCGGAGTTCATCGCATCTATGAATTCGCTAGTCGCCTGCATGCTATCGCCTACCACAGCAGCTGGGTAGTACTTAACATGGTCGCCAGCGAACTTCGAGTTCATAGCCGCAACGTGAGCGTGAACTTCTGCAGGCTGATGAGCGCCACATGTGAACACTACTGAGCCGGAGAAATTCTTAACATCTTCAACGATAGCAGCGATGAACTTGTCATCGGAATGCGCGCCAGCCAAAGCCTCGTTAAGAGAATGAACAAAACCAGCGATATCAGACGAGCGCACGGGCTTGCGGTGATCCGCAAAACCGCCGGTGATAGAGAAGTTGGACTCTGCAGAATAAATGCGAGACATCCATTTGCCTTCTGGCTTACGGTGTGCTGAAACCTCTTTAGACAAACGAACGGCTGAAGGCCCTTCGCTTAAAAAGTCGTCGTCGAGTGCAACGATAACTTTTGCGTTTGCCATAGAGACATACGGACGCGCGGAAACCCCAAACGCCAGATTACATCCGGCTACTTCGTTGTTATTCGCAACTGGTGAATAAGTCAGCCAACGCGACTTAGGGAAAGACGCTTGCATCGCTTTGCGCATACGCAATTCTGAAGGTGAAGCTGTCGCCTCGGCGATAAAGCCGAGCCCCGCCCCGCCGCTTGCTTTAGCCGCAATAATCTTGGCGACAACCGCAGCCTTGAATGCTTCTATTGAAGCATCCGTTTCATTACCGTCGGTGTAACTTGCGACTTCGCGCGAACGGTCTGGATCGTAAAGACCTAGTGTCGCGGCTTGAGCGATAGCTGTTGTAGCGCCTAAAGAAGCAGAGTGATTAGGGTTGCCCTCAACTTTTGTTGGGTGACCATCGAATGACGTTAGCATCAAGCCTGTCGCGAAACCACCTTCGTTATAGATAGTGGCAAAACTCTTTGGCTTGCCTGGCACGTCGCTCGCCTTACGGTTAGCTTGTGGCAACAAGTTTTCTTTTTCGAAACGGCAACTTGTGGCAGAGGCAAGGGCAACGGATGCGCCCATCAACTGCAAGAAACGACGACGCGATGTTGTCGTAATGCCTTCTTCGGCGCCCTCAGGAAACTCTTTGGACATCATCTCTTTGAACTCGGACGTTTGTTCGAGATCGTTTAGACTGCGCCAGTAACGGGTGGTAGGTTCGGATGGATTCATCGGTGACAAGTTGAACAGTCGGTACGTGGGTCAATGTGGTTGTCTTTCATTAGTTTCTCACCAATGAGTCGACGATCTTCGGTAGTTGCCCAACCAAGATCAGTGATATGTTCTTGCGGACGCAATCGCGGTGCAGGGTCGCGGTGACAGTCAATGCACCACCCCATAGACAGGGGCTCCTCTTGGCGCACTACTTCCATTTGATCGATGCGCCCATGGCAGTCGACGCAGCTCACACCAGCGCTTAAGTGAGCGCTGTGATTAAAGTACGCGAATTCAGGAAGGTCGTGAACGCGGACCCACTCTATCGCATCACCTGATATTGCGGCATCGCGCAGTGGTTTTAACTTCGGGCTATCGGTGCGAATCTTGTCGTGACAATTCATACAAGTTGACGTTTGCGGAAGTGCCGCCATCGCACCGTCTTCAACCGTGCTGTGACAGTAACGGCAATCCATGCCTAACTCACCAGCATGAAGTTGGTGGCTAAACGGAATCGGTTGCTCAGGCGCGTAACCTACGTTGAGGTTTTCTGCAGACAGACCCGTTGCAAGTAGCACTACTAAATAAGTAGGTACTATTACTGCAGCGAATCCGATGACTGGACGAAGGGAGCTCGTCCACCTTGGGAATTGGTATGCACTCATGTATGGAAGCGGGAGATCTTCCAACCGTAGGCCCGATGCAATGCAACGGTAGTAGCCACGGTTTTCGCATGATAGAGTAACTATTCTTGACGGATGTGTGAAGTAATATTCAACCCGTTTTGCATGTTGCGCACTATATGTTACAGCGGGAACTTACCTTGCAAATTATCGGCTTCGCCTTGCTCATCAATGATGCGCAACGCATCGACGACTTGTTTCGTTAAGTGACGTGGCGGAGTGGCAAAAACGTCTTCGACCAACGATTCGAGTGGCGGGTCTTCGATGCCCTCGGCATGAGTCACAGCATCAGAAATATCGGAAATCAGTTCTTGGCCAAGAACTTCGACCTGATCGGCGCTTAACAGCTCGCGAGCGGACAAAAAGCGCTCAAGGCGAGGCAGGGGATCGCGAGTGGACCAGTATTCAACCTCTTTAGCATCACGGTAACGCGTCGGGTCATCGGACGAAGAATGACCCTCCATACGGTAAGAACGCAGGTTTACAAGGACGGG
>JAQWRF010000043.1 GCA_029243845.1 Planctomycetota bacterium
GCTCCGGCTTATGCGGCTCAAAGAACATGGCTGCCGGGCCACCCACTCGTAAAGTTGTGTAACCACTAAGCGCCACCGATTTACGCGCCGGGCCAAACTCAGTGTAATTTTCGAATATGTCCATCTATGTCTCCGGCGCCAAGGCAAAGTACCACGCTACCATTCGTTGAATTAGATAGCGTCCAGTTGATGCTCTCTTCGATTTTCTCGCAAAAATTATGCAAACGCTGCGGATGTTGGACATCGAGGTCAGGCAATAAGTCTCTCGAGTCTGCGCTGCACGATTCTACATCGCGGGCACGGAAAATCGGCAGTAGCGCCACCATGTCAGCCTCGTTTAGGCAGTCCACGTATAAGTCGCGGTAGTCTTGAAAGCGTTGTGCTTGATGCGGCTGAAATACCACATTGATTTTTGCTTGAGGCCAGCGCTCTCTAGCGGCATTAATAGTCGCTGCAACTTCAGTTGGATGATGCGCATAGTCGCTTACCAGTGTTATGCCTTCGCCATCACCCAAGCTCAATTCTTTAACAACCTCTAAGCGTCGCGCCGCGCCAGTGAAGGTACTCAGGGCATGCAAAATTTGTTCGTCGTTCAAACCGAAATCGTCCAATACTGCAGCCACCAAAGCGGCGTTACTGCGGTTGTGCTTGCCGAACAGGCCAATGCTTATCGTGTTGGGCAGCGAGCAAGCGGGCATCCATGTCGCAGAAGTATGTTTCTCTAATTGAGACGGTGCTTCAGGTCCGGCAATAATGGCGCCGCCCTCAACGGTGTTTGAAAGGAACTTTGCAAACGACTCGGTGACTTCGGGCAAGCCACCGGGGTATGTGTCAGGGTGCTCAGCAGCGACGTTAATCAGCGCGACCTTACGCGGTCGCAAATGATGAAACGAACGAGCATATTCGCATGATTCAATGACTAGAGGCAAACTCGGGTCGCCCCATTCTGAAGAAGAACCTAGCTGTGGAACTTCAGCGCCAACCAAGTAACCCACTTCGACACCTGCTTGACGTAGGCCGTAAGCAATCCAGGCGGTGCAAGTCGTTTTACCGTGAGTGCCGGCAACGGCAACAACCTCGCGTATTTTCGATATCTCTCCGAGGAACTCGGCATACAGACACGGACGAGCGGATTCAGCGATGCACTCTTCAAACACCATGTCACTTACCGGCACGGCCGCTGACCGCACCACCCATGATGCACGTGGCACCGAGCCGACATCACAAACCTCTAAACCTAACTGGAGTAGTTTGTCATCGGCAGCCAAAGGTTTGGCATCGCAGCCGTAAACCTGCCATCCGGCTTGCAGAAAGAAAGTCGCTAGGCCACGCATACCACAACCGCCCACTCCAACAAAAACCACCACCTTGCCATTTTCTAAGGCAAGTTTGTCGAGACCAGCAGCGCTAGCGATGGATGTTTGCATGCCCATAGTTTATGCTTTTTCACCCACGATTTCTTCTAGTGTATCACAAGCAATTTTGCGCCCATCCCCCACAAGCGATTCACGCAGGGACTGAGACATTTGCTCACGCATATTTGCATTAGCCAACAATGCGCAAAGCCGCCTGCGACTTTCTTCACCGCCATCAAAGATCTCGACGCCAGGTGCAAGCTGCTCGGCATTCAATTGCTGTTGACGATCTTTGTGCATATAAGGCATCACCATAGTTGGCGTTTGGTTTAGCCAAATCTCAGCCAATGTCGACGCCCCGCCACGACTTAGCATGAAATCAGCTGCGGCATAAGCAGCGCCCATATCAGAACAATGCTCAAGTACTACAGCATCTACACCGCTTGCCTCAACGGCCTCGTGTACTGCTGCTTGCTTGTTCGGGCCACACAAGCAAAGTAACTGCCAATTCAAGCGCTTCAACTCGGGGAGCATCTCGATTACGGC
>JAQWRF010000045.1 GCA_029243845.1 Planctomycetota bacterium
ACTAGAGTCGACGCCAAGCGCGGTGACGATGGTGGGATGAATGCGTGAAATCATGCCCAAGTGTTGTCGAGCAAAACTAATTTCGACGCTTTGCTGCGGATGAGCAAAGCCATAACTTTCGAGCAAGCCTTCTGGGTTGACCAGGTACTGCGAGTTAATGTTTAGCAGTGAGCACAGGTCGTCGGCTACTGCGCACAATTGCCCGACTAAAGATTGATTGCCTGCTTTCGGCAAGTCACTACTACCCCAAACAAGCATGGCTAGCATACGTGACTCGATGGCTTCGCCACCATCTGGATTGTTTTTATACCCTTTAGTGAATTCGCACAAGCGGCCGTCAGAGAATTCGCGCTGATTAGCTGCGACTTGCGACAGCAACGACAGAGCAGGGTTCTGGCGCAACAAGCTAACGGCATCATTAACAGGGTTTGCAATCTGAATAAAATCGTCACAAGTTAAACCTACTAATTCAGCCCAGTCATCGGCAATGAAGGAATAAGATTGCGTTTCATGCGCCTGGTGATTATTGACGAGGCGCAGCAACAATTTAGATGCCAACTTGCGGTAAGGTAATTGCTGTGGCACTTCAACCGGTGCGCTTAGAGGTTGCGGAACTATGTTGTCGTAGCCTGCGATACGCCCAATCTCTTCGACAATATCTACTGCGGACTGAATGTCTTTAGTTGCGCGATAGCTCGGAGCCACCACACTTAATTCATCGCCACTAGCTTCAACACTGAACCCCAGTACCGTTAAATTTTCAATGATATCATCGGTGCTAATATCGATACCCAGCAAAGTGCGAGCTTGAGCGGCATCAAGTAGCAACGGCGCACTAGGGACATCAGAGTTACCCGCAAAAACGGGAGCACAATCCACCACAATATCGTCACGCATCTCACACAATAATTGACAAACACGCTGGCTAGCCAACGCTGTGTAGCCCGGATCTAGTGATTTCTCGAAACGTGAAGATGCCTCGGAACGCAGGTTATGCTGCAAAGCACTACGGCGAACAGCAGTTGCTTTGAAAGATGCGCTTTCAAGTAAAATCGAAGTAGTCGCAGAGCAAACTTCGCTATTTGCACCACCCATCACGCCAGCCAAAGCAATGGCCTGATCAGAGTCAGCTATTACGAAATCGCTAGCAACAAGTTCACAGGAACTTTCGTCGAGTGCCACAAAGCACTCTTTTTCATTAGCCGGACGCACGCTTAATTGCTTGCCGCTAACTTTTGCTTTATCAAAAGCATGCGTAGGCTGGCCAAGCTCTAGCATCACATAATTAGACACATCAACCACGTCACTAACAATGCGCTGCCCCACTGCGAGCAATCGTTTTTGCATCCAGTCTGGTGACGGCTGCGGACCTTTTCCTATCGACAGCTCGGCTAACTGATAGCAATGTGCAAATTGTTGACCGTCGAGTTCTAGAGAGTACTCTGATGAGTTACCTGGCCAAATAAACTCACTTGGGTAATCGTTCAGTGGACGTTTAAGAATGGTTGCCAACTCGCGTGCAAAACCGTAATGCCCCCACAAATCTGGGCGATGCGTTAATGACTTATTATCAAGTTCTAAGACGGCATCGGATAATTCGAGGTAGTCGATTAACCGCGCACCGACAGGGGCGTCCGCTGGCAATTCTTTGATGCCATCAGAATCATCGCTAAGCTCAATTTCAGAGTCCGAGCAAATCATACCTTGCGAAAGCTGACCACGCAGTTTGGCAGTTTTTATTTTAAAATCACCCGGCAGCACACAACCGACAGGCGCTAATGCTACCTTCAGGCCAGTGCGCACATTTGAAGCACCACAAACGACCTGCACCGTTTCGTCGGCGCCGTAGTTAAGCGTAGTGACCGACAGCTTTTCCGCATCAGGATGCTGCTCGCAGCTTAAGACCTCAGCAACGACTACGCCTGATATGTTGTCTCCGATATATTCAATGTTCTCGACCTCTGCGGTGTGCAGAGACAGCAAGTCGCTAATCTCTGTAGCGCTCTTATCGTTGATATCGACGAAATCACCTATCCAATTTAGTGAGATCTTCATGCTTTGAATTGTTTTAGGAAACGTAAATCGCCACTGCACATGTATCGGATGTCATGTATGCCATAGCGCAACATCGCCATGCGTGATAGACCAAGCCCGAAGGCGAAGCCAGAGTATTCGTTAGGATCGACGCCAGCTGCAGTAAGCACATTAGGATGCACGAGGCCGCCTGGCATAAGCTCAATCCATGTGGAACCCTTACATACTTTACAGCCGCCTTTGCAGAACGGGCATCGGGCATCTAATTCAAAACCCGGCTCGACAAACGGGAAGAAGCCGGGGCGCAACCGTGTTTCAAGTTTGCGCTTAAAGACACCTTCAAGCATACTGTTCATTGCGTGCAACATGTGTGGCACCCCAATGTTTTTTCCGACGACCAAGCCTTCCATTTGATGGAAAGTATGTTCGTGAGTCGCATCTTGCGCCTCTTGGCGGAATACACGCCCAGGCGCAATCACCCGCAATGGTGCACCGAATTCGCGTAATGCACGAACCTGAACCGGCGAAGTATGGGTTCGCAAGCAACGTCGCGGTTCTTCATCTGCGGATTTCATCCAGATAGTGTCGTGTGACTCGCGAGCAGGATGATCACTCGGAATATTAAGAGCGTCGAAGTTATTAGCTTCTGATTCTAGTTCTGGGCCATCCCAGATAACGAAGCCCATCGATTGAAAGATGTCTTCTAGTTCGCGCGCAATAGCCATCACTGGATGCACAGACCCTAGTTCGACTGTTGGGCCCGGCAAGCTGCAATCAACACCAACGGATGCCAAGTCGGCCGCCAACTCTTCTTGCTTAAGAGTTTCTCCCACTGCATCAAATGCTTGTTGCAGTTTCTGCTTGATTTCATTGGCCAGCTTACCAATAGCAGGACGTTCGGCAGCTTCAAGCTTGCCGAGCCCCTTCAGCTGAGCTGTAAGTGCGCCAGTCCGCCCCAAAAAGCTCGATTCGATTTCCGCCAACTGCGCACGACTTTCAGCAGCGGCAATGGCTGCTAAGCCTTCACCGCACAACGCTTCAAGACGTTCACGCATAGCGCGCTAAGCAGCTAGTGCTTCTTTTGCTGCTGCGACTACAGCCTCGAAAGCTGCGGGATCGTTAAATGCTAATTCAGACAATGCCTTGCGGTCAATCTGAACATCAGCCTTCTTGAGACCGTGCATAAACTTGCTGTAAGACAAACCGTTCATGCGAGATGCCGCATTGATACGCTGAATCCATAGGTTACGGAATGTACGCTTCTTAGTGCGACGGTCACGGTAAGCAAAGTTACCGGAGCGCAATAAGGCTTCTTTTACAGTTCGCAGTAAGCGATGACGACCGCCCCAAAAACCTTTGGCACGACGCATTAAGCGCTTACGACGACGAAGACGTGGAACTACGTTTCTTGCTCTTGTCATATTTCTTTACCTATTATCCTTGGAGAAGCTTGGCAATGTTCTTTGCAGAACCGCCAGTCATGACAGAAGCACGGCGCAAGTTACGGCGACGCTTCGAAGATTTGCCACACATGAAGTGGCCAGTGAGTTGATTACGGCGAATTACTTTGCCGTTTTTTGTTAGCTTGAACCGCTTTGAAACGGCTTTTTTTGTTTTCATCTTGGGCACGGGTGCCTCCTGTGTCTTAGGGCCAAGGGAGAGAAAGTGGACGGATATTATAGTGAAATACCCGACCACGTCTAGCCTGCTAGTCGCTATTTTCGCTATCCTCGCCGTTTTCAGCGAGCTGAGGCTCAACGGACTCAGCCGGCTCGGCAGGCTCATCCGCTTCAACCGACTCAACTGGCTTAGCCGGAACGGATGGCAGATCAGCGAAATCGTCGTTATTTGTTACTTTTAAGCCGTCGGCAATCAGTGCAGGTCCGCCATCGGAGTTGTCGTCGGCGCCAATATTGTCCTTTTCGTCGCTAACACGCGGCTTAGGCTTGCTGCCCGGAGGCAACTTCGACATGACTAAATGCATGCGGCGCCCTTCCATTTTAGGCATACGCTCGACCTTGGCGATATCTTCAAGAGATTCAGCAAGACGTAACATTACCTCGCGACCGATACTTTGATAAGCCATTTCGCGGCCACGGAACATACAAGTAACCTGAACCTTATTACCAGCCTCTAGAAACTCGCGCGCTTTGCGTGACTTAATATTAAGATCGTTAACATCAATCTTCGGACGAACACGCACTTCTTTGGTGACCATCGCATTCGACTTTGGCTTGCCCTTAGTCTTCTTCTTTTGCTCGTACTTAAAACGACCATAGTCAAGAATTTTAGCAACAGGTGGACGCGACTGCGGTGCCACCTCAACCAAGTCTAGCCCAGCGGCTTCTGCCATCTGTAAGGCGACCTTGGTAGCCGTTGGGCCAATCTGTGTGCCCTTTTCATCTATGAGAAATACTTCGCGCGCACGGATGCGGCGGTTAACTTTATATAATTCGCGCTCGCGAGGAGCGTATTTTTTTCTTGATCTACTAGCTATGGTTTTACCTCTTGTTCCGTTTCTATTTGTTGTTTAATGCCCAATTCATCAAGCTGCTCAGAGTCTACTGCCGATGGAGCTGCGGTCAGTGGACACGCCGAAGTTGCGGTCTTCGGAAAAGCGATGACGTCACGAATAGACTCGGCGTCAAACATAATGCTATAGAGTCTATCGAGACCAATCGCGAAACCAGCATGCGGTGGTGCGCCATAGCTGAATGCCTTGAGCAGGAACTCGAAGCGCTCGGCAGCTACTTCGGGCGGCAAACCGATGGCATCGAATATCTCACTCTGCAAATCCTTGTCGTGAATACGGATGGAGCCTGAGCCCAGCTCTACGCCATTCAACACCAAGTCATAAGCCCGCGAACGAATGCCCTCCTTTTGCCCATCACGCAGCAGCGGCAAGTCTTCAGAGACAGGACACGTGAATGGGTGATGCGCTGGGTGGAATACGCCGTCGTCATTTTTCTCGAACAGCGGAAATTCAGTAATCCATACGATGCGATCTGCGTCGGCCAATAAATTCATGACGGCGCCAGATTCGCGGCGCACGACATCGAGCGCGACAAGCGCACGGCGTGGAGTATCGGCAATTGTAAATAACAAATCACCCTCGGCTGCACCCACCTTTTCGATGAACGCTCCTCCAGCTTCTGATTTCAAGAAACGCGACAAAGGGCCAGTAGGACCATCGGCGCCAATCTTGCACCAAGCCGCCCCGCCCACACCCGACTCTTTGGCCAAGCGCTCGATATTTTCGATTTGCTTGCGCGACAAAGACGCACCACCAGGCACGTTGATTGCACGTATCCATCCTTTGGATTCGAGCACATTGTCGAACACTACGAAATCTAGAGTGCCCGCGACATCCGCGACATCGACAATCTGCAAAGGGTTACGCAAGTCAGGCTTATCGGAAGCATACAAAGCAATCGCTTCGTTGTATGGCATGCGTTCGAAAGGGGTCACCAATTCTGTTTCGCGAACAGCTTGGTAGACATCTTGCATGACACTTTCGACAGCGGCGTAAACATCTTCTTCGTCGACGAAGGACATTTCAATATCGAGCTGCGTGAATTCTGGCTGGCGATCTGCGCGTAAATCTTCGTCGCGCATACAGCGTGCAATTTGGAAGTAACGATCTAAGCCACCGACCATACACAACTGCTTGAATATCTGCGGTGATTGCGGCAAAGCAAACCAACTACCCGGGCGCATTCTTGAAGGCACCAAGTAATCGCGTGCGCCTTCAGGCGTGGAACGCGTCAACATCGGAGTTTCTACTTCAACAAATTCTTGCGCACACAATGAATTGCGAATGGCATTATTAGCCTTCGAGCGCAATTGCAATGCGCGCTGCAAAGGTGAACGACGCATATCTAAATAGCGATACTTCAACCGAGTGTCTTCAGGCACATCAATGTGATCAGCAATCTCGAACGGCAATGTTTTCGAACTGGACAAAACCTCGACGCTAGTCACAAGCACTTCGACATCTCCAGTAACACGGTCAGGATTACGCTGCCCTTCAATGCGCATGCGCACCACGCCCTTTGCCTGAACAACATCTTCTTGATGTAAGCCAGACATTTGGTCAGCGGCATCATTCGCAGCGTCGCCGTCAACGACTAGTTGCGTAATTCCATAACGGTCACGCAAATCAACAAAGTGGATAGCACCATGGTTGCGACGGTTATCAACCCAGCCACATAAAGTAACTTGTTGTCCTACGTTCTCAGCGCGGAGGTCTCCGCAGCTATGTGACCGCCATGCAGCGGACCTAATCATGAAGAACGTTTGCCAAGCCTTTCGCGCAGTAAAGCGCGGCGCAATGCTGCACCGGCACGTGATACGTCAACTGCAGAATCTTTAGAACTCAGTCGCTCTTGAGCGCGCTTCGCAGCTTGCTGCGCCCGCTCGACGTCGACATCGGAAACCTTTTCAGCCGAACGCGACAGAATGACTACAGCATCACCCGAGACTTCCGCGAAGCCACCGTGAATCAGCATTTCAATTATTTCGCCATCGGATGCGACTGCGCTGAGCAAACCACTTGCAGTTAACGAAACCAATTGGGCGTGACGAGGAAGAACCCCAAACATACCTTCAGCCCCAGGAATCTGCACACTGCTAACTTCCGCCTCAAGCACGCTCTTTTCAGGAGAGACGATACTGAGTGATAGTGTGGATTGAGATGTTGCCATGATTCGAATGAACTAATTATAGAGTCTTTGACTTCTCGACGGCTTCTTCGATGCTGCCAACCATGTAGAAAGCCTGCTCTGGCAAATCGTCGTGATCGCCGTTAAGGATTTCTTGGAATGAGCGGACGGTGTCGTCGCGAGAGACGAAGCGACCTGGTGCACCAGTAAATGTTTCCGCAACAAAGAACGGCTGCGACAAGAAACGTTGCAGACGACGTGCGCGACCAACAATTTGGCGATCGTCATCAGACAACTCTTCCATTCCTAGAATCGCAATGATGTCTTTAAGGTCAGCATAACGTTGCAGAACTTTCTGAACATCCGTTGCTGTCTTGTAGTGCTCGTCACCAACGATTTGCGGGTCAAGCATGCGAGATGTTGAACGCAACGGGTGTACCGCTGGGTAAATACCAAGTTCAGTAATCGCACGATCGAGAAGAATCGTTGAGTCAAGGTGAGCGAAAGACGCAACAGGAGCTGGATCTGTAAAGTCGTCAGCTGGAACGTATACAGCCTGCATAGAAGTCACAGAGCCTTTAGACGTAGAAGTGATACGCTCTTGAAGAGCACCCATCTCTGAACCCAAAGTCGGCTGGTAACCCACAGCAGAAGGAATACGACCAAGAAGCGCAGACACTTCAGAACCCGCTTGAGTAAAACGGAAAATGTTGTCAACGAACAACAATACATCTTTGTTCTCTTCGTCGCGGAAATACTCAGCCATAGTCAGGCCAGAAAGTGCAACGCGCAAACGCGACCCCGGAGGCTCGTTCATTTGACCAAACACAAGAACTGCGTTATCAATAACAGCTTGCTTTTCACCCTCTGGTGTAGTGTATTCAGACTCGCTCATTTCAATCCACAAGTCGGTGCCTTCACGAGTACGCTCGCCAACGCCACAGAATACAGAGAAACCGCCCTTCTCAACCGCAGTAATACGAATGAGCTCTTGGATAAGAACTGTTTTGCCTACACCAGCGCCACCCATTAGGCCGATTTTACCGCCTAACGCAAATGGACAGAGAAGGTCTACGACCTTAATGCCCGTTTCGAAAACCTCAGACACAGCCTCTTGATCTTCATAAGAAGGAGCTGGACGATGGATTGGCCACTTAACATCAGCTTCCACACCACCCTTGATATGACTATCAAGCGGACGGCCAAGAAGGTTGAAAACACGCCCCATAGTAGCCTTACCTACTGGAACCATAATTGGACTTCCAGTAGCTATGGCTTCCATGCCACGACGGAAGCCGTCGGTGGATGCCATGGAAATACAGCGCGCAGTGTTGTTGCCCAGGTGGGCAGCAACTTCGAGAACTAGCGAGTCTTGTCCTTCTACAGGAACATCGACCGCATCGTTGATGGCAGGCATGTTGTTTTCGAAGTAAACGTCGACAACAGGGCCTAGGATTTGTTTAATGGTACCGGTAGTGCTCATTTTCGGCAGGTTGTTTAGAGTGCCGCTGCGCCGGAAACTATCTCAGAAATTTCTTGAGTAATCTTGGCTTGACGTGCACGGTTGTAGAGACGAGTGATATCTTTTTTCATATCGCTCGCTGCATCAGTCGCGCCTTTCATGGCAAAACGACGAGATGCATATTCAGAAGTGATTGCCTCAAGGAACGCTTGGAAAAAACGATTTTCGAGGTAACGTGGAATCAACTCACCCATTAATTCTGGGCCAGTCGGTTCGAGGATTGCATCGCCAGCTGCGACGGACTCGTCGCGGCTATCGGTTGCAATAGGAAGAAACTGTTGAAAGCTTTGAACGTAACGAGCTGCAGAAACGAAAAGCGTGCTGCACAAGTGGACGGTCGAAACTTTTCCGCAACGGAAATCTTCTACGAGAGCTGAGGCTAATACAGAAGCATCGGCAGCAGTCATTTTTTCAAGGTTGAAGTCTTCGAAGTAGTGGCCAACCGGGTAATTCATGCGTGCGGCGTAAGCCATAGCCTTCTTACCCACCACATACAAAACGTAATCACCTTCGATTTTAGCTAACTCGGCATCAAGCTTACGCTGAATGTTTGAGTTATAAGCACCACATAAACCACGGTCAGAACCAACCAACAGAATGCCAACTGGCGCTTCAGCGTTTCCGGGTGCAAACAGTGCTGCAGCACTTCCAGCTGCGCTTGAGTCACCGCTAAGAGTGCCTGACAACCCTGCCACCAGGGCATCAAGGCGATCACCATAAGGCTTGGCAGCAACGGTTTTAGTCTGGAATCGACGCAGTTTGGTGGTGGCAACCATCTCCATGGCGCGGGTAATCTTTTGAATACTACCTACGCTATCGATGCGGTCTCTAAGGTCGCGAATTGTTGCCACTGTTTATTAAGCTGTGAATGTTGTCTTGAATTCAGCACATGCTGCGCCAACTTGCTCGGCTAATTCGTCTGTCCATTTGGTAGACCAATCATTGAGAGTTGCCATTAAATCTTTGTGCCCGGCTGTCATGTATTCAGAGAAATTTGCAGCGAATGTTGCTACATCTTTCACGTCGACATCATCGAGCGCACCCGAGTTTCCGGCGTAAATACTAACTATTTGCTCGGCGTTCGTTAAAGGGCGGTACTGACCTTGCTTCAACAATTCTACGAGACGAGCGCCACGGTTAAGCGTCGCTTGCGTCGCGGCGTCAAGATCTGAACCGAACTGGGCGAATGCTTCTAGCTCGCGGTATTGAGCGAGGTTGATACGCAAACCACCCGCCACTTTCTTCATGGCTGGAGTTTGAGCTGCACCACCTACACGTGATACCGAGATACCCACGTTTACCGCAGGACGAATACCCGAGGTGAACAAGTCGGAGTCTAAGAAAATCTGACCGTCGGTAATCGAAATTACGTTAGTCGGGATGTAGGCCGAAACGTCGCCCTCTTGGGTTTCGATAATCGGCAAAGCGGTAATAGAACCGCCACCCTTTGAGTATTTCTCAGGATTAATTTCTGGAGCGTTGTCAGCCACTTTAGCGGAACGCTCTAGAAGGCGCGAGTGCAAGTTAAACACGTCACCCGGGTAAGCCTCGCGTCCTGGCGGACGGCGAAGAAGCAACATCACTTGACGATACGCATAAGCCTGCTTAGTTAAATCATCGTAGATAATCAAAACGTGGCGGCCCGCATCGCGGAAGCGCTCGGCCATCGCTGTACCTGAGTACGGCGAGATAAACTGCATAGATGCTTCTTCAGAAGCCGATGCGTTTACGATAATGGTGTACTTCATAGCATCTGCTTCTTCAAGCTTGCGCTGAACGTCTACCACTGTAGATTGCTTTTGACCTGTGGCTACATAAACACAAAGCACCTGCTCAGGGTTAGTGATATCGCCACCACCTGTAGTTCTCTGATTGATAATCGCATCAATGGCAATAGCTGTTTTTCCCGTTTGACGGTCGCCAATCAGCAATTCGCGCTGACCACGCCCTACAGGGATCATAGCATCGATCGCCTTGAGGCCTGTCGCCATTGGCTCACATACAGGAGTACGTTCAACCACCGAAGGAGCGGATTGCTCGATTGGACGGAGATCGTCGTCGCTAGTGCCGAGAGAACCTTTGCCGTCTACGGGGTTGCCCAGCGCGTCTACAACGCGGCCGAGTAAAGGGTCACCAGTAGGCACAGAGATAATACGGCCAGTGGACTTAACGGTGTCGCCTTCTTTAACAGAAGAGGCATCGCCTAAAAGCACACAACCAACGTTGTCTTCTTCGAGGTTGAGGGCCATGCCCATCGCACCACCAGAGAATTCGATGAGTTCTGACATCATGCAGTTGTCAAGGCCGTAAACGCGGGCAACGCCGTCACCTACTTGTAGCACTTGACCTACATGCTCAGTTGAAGCCTCAGACTGAAAGTTTTCGATTTCAGCTTTTAAGACAGAGGTTACTTCGGAAGGATTGAGTTCCATTTGATTAAAGCAAGTTGTTGAAATTAATTAGAGCTCTATAGCCTCTAAACGATTACGCATCCGGTTCAACTGCCCTAAAACCGAGCCGTCGTAAAGGATGCCAGCCAAAGTTACACAAATGCCGCCCAACAAACTTTCGTTCACTGAGGCACTTAACACAACCTTCTTAGCTGTTTTTTGAGAGAGTGAAGCTTCGACAGCTGCAAGCGTTTCATCGCTCACAGCAAACGCTGCTTCAAGTTGACCACGAAGGACACCATTATGCTCATCGAGCAACGTTGCAAAAACAACGGGCACCTGTGGCAGCAATTCAAGACGCTCGCGCTGAGTAAGCATTTGAATAAAGTCGGCTGTCAAAGAATGCAGCCCCGAAGAGAATGCCTTCGTAATAGCCGCGAGCTTTGCAGCAGCGGACCACCGCGGATCGGATAGCGCTTGGCCAACGTCCGAGCGGAGGACTTCCTCCAACAAACTCATGTCACTTTGCACTGCATCTAATGCAGACTGAGACTTTGCAGCCTCAAACAAAGCTAGTCCGTAACGGCTAGCAGCAGGAGTCGATTGGGCAGCGGTTGACATTTCTTAGTTTTCGATTTTCGATTGGAAATCTTGAACAAGACGGTCTTGATCCGAACTAGAAAATTCGCGGCTAATGACCTGCTGGGCCACGTCGATACCGAGGCGCACTGCCTCTTGACGCAGAACCTCGCGCGCAGTCATCAACGATTGATCGATGTCAGCCTTTGCACGGGCACGCTCTTTAGCGGCCTCTTCTTTCGCAGAAGCAAGAAGCTCTTTTTCGCGATCAGCGGCGCGCACCTTAGCAGTTTTAACCTGCTCGGCAGCTTCGCGTCGTGCGTCAGCAAGGTCTTCCTGGATGCTAGCCTTCATGCGCTCAATTTCGCTACGTGCCGCCTCGGCAGCAGCAGCAGCTTCGCGCGCTTGATCCTCGCGAGTCTCTAGCGCCTTCGTGATAGGACCAAAAACGAACTTCCACATCAATGGAAGAGCGATAACGAAAATCAATACCGTCCAAATCATTGAGGACTGGCCAACGTCTAGCAAGCTTGCTATGCCGTTGCCGCCTTCGCCCGATAGGACTGTGGAAAGAGAGAGGTAATTCATTGCGTAATCGGAATTAGTGCTTACCCACGCGAAGCAGGTAACCACAGCGTTCCGGTAATTTTTACTTAAGAGCGAAAAGCAAGCCAACTACAATCGCGAAGAAAGTAGCGCCTTCAACTAGTGCAGCCAAAACGATGGCATTACCTTTAATGTCACCGACAGCTTCTGGCTGGCGAGCAATGCCCAAACCGGCACCGTGGCCAATAAGGCCAATACCAATACCAGCACCAACTACAGCGAGTCCAGCGCCGATTGCGGCGTTAGCATGAGAAACAGTAACCATTGCTGCTTCGACTGTGGCGTCTGCTGCGGCAACTTCTTGAAGAAGAGTAAACATCTGTGTTATTTTATTTTAGAGATTAGTGATCAGGATGCAAACACATGCCGACAAAAATTGCCGAAAGAAGAGTGAATACATACGCTTGCAGAAGAGCAACAAAGCCTTCAATTATCATCATGAAAACAGACATACCGACGACTAGCGGGGATACCGCGAAACCGGTGGCTGTGCTGTCTTGGCCAAAGAAAAACATAAGGCCAAGGAAAGACAAAAGGACCAAGTGGCCTCCTGTCATGTTCGCCATCAAACGCATAGTAAGGGCGAAAGGTTTAATTATTAAACCTAGTACTTCAAGCACGAATAACATTGGCACTAAAGCCATGGGTACACCAGAAGGCACAAGGCTTATCCAGAATTTAATTGGGCCCTGAACTATCATGCCACCAACTATCATGACCACCAGTGTCACAAGAGACAAACCGGCAGCAGTGTAAACACTTGCGGTTGCCGTCAAACCGCCTGGAACCAGGCCCAGAAGATTCATAAAGACAATAAAGAAGAATAGCGTCAGGAACATCGGCAACAGACGGCGCCCGTCTTTTTCACCTAAGTTTGGCACCACCACTTCGTCGCGCAGCCAAGTCACCCAGCCAGCGAATATTTTGGTGACACGTCCGCCAGTGCCATTAACGACTGCCGAGCGAACAGGTGCGAAAAATACAACTATAAGTACCATCGCTAGCAACTGAAACAGCTGAATGTCAAACACCTGAAGACCGAACAGATGTGGCATTTCGAGGCCATAAAAGGATGTCTGTGGCACCACGTGGGCGAACAAAGTCTCGAACGGGTCAGCCTGACCGTCACCGCCTGATCCTGAGGATGCGGAGAAAGTTGCTAAAATGCTGAACAAGGCTGAAGCCAATTTATGACGTTGGGATGAAACTGGGAACTAAGGTTATTTTCTTTTTATCTTTACGAAGAAAGACACTTCGCCGACCAACAGACCCGCTAAAAAAGAGTAGAGGAACAAATCAAAACGATACCAACCTGTTTTCTTTCCGACAATGGCGCCTATGAAGAGGACGCTGAGCCGGCCAAGAAAACCTAAAGCCATGACCACAAGGATACTGGCTGATGATGGAGAATGCTCTGCTAGGGCTTTTCTACGCTTTGCAGCGAGAATTGCTTCACAGATTAATGCAAGTCCAAAACCAATAACCAAAGAGATCAAGTCGTGGGTGTTCATTCGGATGAAGGCGGACGAGAATCATCGTCGTTCATCTTGAGGTAGAGGCGGTAAATACCAAGCCCTACACCGAGAAATACGCCGAGGAGTAGAAACAAAGGAAAGCCGTCGGAGAAGCCGGCGACTGTATCTAACTTATAACCAAGCCACGTAAAAAGGGCTATCGAGGCAAAAAACTCGAAGCCTAGTGTGGCGTGCTTGGCGAAGTCTGATTGTTTCAAGATTCTCTACGAAAGTAGAAAGAACAGTGGCGGGCAACAAAATGCGTTACCTAGCCATGATTGGGCGCATAGTATAAGTCTTCCAAAGGTTCCTTGAAACCATATCTAGCAAAGTTTTGCAAAAAACCTTATCCTTTGCACACCCCCCTATCCCCAATACCCAAACAAAAGTGGAAACAACCCTACTACTCCTCAAGCCTGACTCACTTCACCGCGGCCTCGCAGGACGCATCATCACACGATTTGAAGAAAAAGGCTTACAGCTCGTTGGCCTCAAATTAATGCAAATGACGCAAGAACTTGCTGCTAAACATTATGCAGAGCACACCGAACGTCCATTCTACCCTGGGCTGGTCAAATTCATGACTGCATCACCCCTGGTTGCCATTGCCTTACGGGGCCCTGGCGCTGTAGCTGTCGCTCGCAAGTTGATGGGCGCCACCTTTGGCACTGACGCTGATGCAGGCACGATTCGTGGCGATTTCGGTTGTTCAAAGTCGTACAA
>JAQWRF010000061.1 GCA_029243845.1 Planctomycetota bacterium
AATATTGCCTACACGCCTTGTCATGTTTCCGTTAAACCGTATTTTGTTCCCCAATGACATCAAACATTTTTTGCCTCACTATAAAGAGGGCGAGCGTACGACGAATTCAGCAATTGATTACCTGCAAGATTTACAGCAAGATGACCGCCCGTACTTTATGTTGGCGCAATATTTTGACCCTCATTCGCCTTACATAGCGCCCAATCCGGTTCGAGGTAGCATTGCGCGACCTGATCAGCGTCCCGCTGGTTACAGCGCTGCTCCGGAAGACGAATATTTTATGCGTGTAAACTTGCGAAACTACTGTGACAATGGAACTCGCCCAGATGATTTTTTGCCGCTGTCGGATTACCTGCATGCTTTGTATAAAGAAGAGGTCGTTTATTTCGACCAACAGCTTGGGCGCTTGCTCGAACAGTCCAAACTAGACTCGCGCGAAACGATTATTGTTTTTGTGTCCGATCACGGCGAAGGCTTTGGCTTGTATGGCGGCGTTGAGCATGGCTCTTCGTTATACAATGAAGAGATACTCGTGCCTTTTATTATTTCTGGCCCAGGTGTTGCCAAGTCAAATCGGTTGAGTTACGCCCCCGAGATGATTGATGCGGTTTACACCATGCTAGAGCTGTCCAACATAACAACGGTTAGTGTCGATGGCCAATCGGTTGTTGATGGTGCATACCAAGCGCGACCGGCCATTTCTTTTAAGATCGACCACGTGTCGGTGATCGATGGCGATTACAAACTTTATGCGAGCTTGACGTACCCGAACGATAACAAGCCCTACGAACTAATCCCGCTGACCCTTTACAATTTGTCGACGGATTTCGATGAACGCAACAATATCATTGACGCGTCCCCCGAAGTGGTTTCCTCAATGCGAGCTATTATTGCTACACGCATGGCAAACGATTTATTCCCTCATATCACCGAGCGCGAGTTAAGCGGTAAACAGCTGCAGCAACTTGGCGAATTAGGTTACACAGACTAATGAATTCAGACACCATAAAAGATCTTTTGATTTTCGTCGCTGCTTTAGATTTGAGCGACGCGAAATCCGCTAAGCAACAACTTGACACAGCATTTCCGTTTGAGAGCGAGCAAGTGCAGCAGTGGGGCGAATTGATGCGCGCCGGTGTGGCCGATGGCAGCTTGTGTGACCATGGCAAAGCGCCAATGCAGTACTCGCGCATTTTCAAAAATAGCGAAGAGACGCATAACCTGTCATGCGACGCGGTTCTAATGGACGGCGCTGGGCCGAACCATATTCATCCACAGGGCGAAGTCGATTTGTGCTTTGCCGTTGATGGCAAACCACGTTTTGACGGCAACGAACCTGGGTGGACGGTTTACGCCGCAGGTTCACAACATATCCCAACTGTTAAGGGTGGCCGTATGTTGATTTTATATTTACTGCCTGACGGCGCTTTCGAATTCGTTAAAAGCTAGACTAGAGACATTAACATGATGAATAAAAACTTATACTTAATAAAAGAGCACACGGGCATTTTTAAAGCCGCTAATAACTACGATATTTATGACCCAGAAACGGGCAACATTGTATTCGAGTGCCGTGAAGAGAACTTGGGCTGGATAACAAAAGTGCTGCGCTTTTCAGACGCCAAGCGCATGACGCCTTTTGACGTTGAGATAAAAGATGCAAGCGGCAAACGCATCGTTCGCATAACTCGCGGCGTGACCTTGTTCATGTCAAATGTGGCGGTGATGGATGAAAACGATCGACAAATAGGCGGCTTCAAGCAAAAGTTATTTTCCATTGGCGGCAAATTCAAAGTGCAAGATTCGGGCGGTCACGACATCTGCGAGCTCAAAGGTAAATGGACCGGATGGGATTTCAAATTCGTAGATAATCAAGGTCGAGAAATGGCGCACGTGACTAAAAAGTGGGCGGGTCTTGGCAAAGAGATGTTTACGAGTGCCGACAACTACATGCTTGAAATATCAGCCCAGCTACCAGTCGACGACGACAAGCGCAAGTTAATCCTAGGCGCTGTTATGTGTATCGATATGGTGCTTAAAGAGTAGCGCCTACTTATTCAAGCGCGCAAGTAATCCGCCGAAGCGCCGACTTTCTTCGTTGTTGGCAACAGCTTGGCGTAATGCGTACGGACTAGTGACTAAAACCACTAGGTCTTTGCCCCGCGTGATAGCAGTGTAAAGTAGGTTTCTACGCAGCATCGGGAAATGGCTACTGGTTAATGCAATAACCACCGCGCGCGCCTCGGAGCC
>JAQWRF010000063.1 GCA_029243845.1 Planctomycetota bacterium
TATTTCTTCACTCGACGAAGCTAAGGCTTCAGGCGTTACGGCGTTGTTCGGTGAAAAGTATGGTGACGAAGTGCGCGTTGTCTCGGTGCCTGGCTTCTCAAATGAATTATGTGGTGGTTGCCATGTAGGAAACACCGGCTCGATCGGCATGTTCCGCATTTTGTCTGACCGCGCACTCGCATCAGGTGTACGACGCATTGAAGCTGTTGCCTCTTACCTTGCACTAGATGTAATGAATAGCGAGCGCAAGGTTTTAGCAGAGCTAGAAGCCGAACTTAAAACTCCGGCAGCCAAGTTAGTCGAGAAGGTTATTACGCTTAAAGAAGATATCAAGCAAGCTAAGGCAACCAAGGCGGTCGCCGTACCAACGGCCGATGAAGTCCTCGCTAGCCTCGATTTCGAAATCGGTGCTTTTGCGAGTAAACATTTCAGTGATCTTGAAGCCGATGAATTACGGGAAATAGCTGATTCGCTCAAGGGCAAGTGTGACCAGGAAGTGCTGTTGCTCACGGGCGGTAATGCGAATGACGTACCGTTTTGTTTCCTCGTGCAAAAGGGCAGTGCCCATAAGGCGGGCGATTTGGCCAAGCAGTTTGGCAAACTCATCCGTGGCGGTGGCGGCGGGCGCCCTGATTTCGCACAAGGCAAAGGCTCAGATGGCTCTAATCTGCCAGATAAGGTTGAAAACCTTTTTGCGGCAATCACATCTTGACCAATGATGGCAAATCTGCGAAAATGCGCGACTCAATACCCAATGGGTACATAGAAAAATGGCAGTTCCAAAGAGAAGACACTCAAAATCACGCGCTCGCAAGGGCCGTGCAGCAGTACAAGCACCAAACATACCTTTGCGGGCATGTGCAAGATGCGATGCCGTGGGGCGTCCGCACACCGTATGCGACAACTGTGGCCATTATGCTGGCCGCGAAGTAGTCGTTAAAGACGAGTTTTAAACTGCATGCGTATAGCCGTGGATATGCTCGGTGGTGATCATGCGCCACATGAGCTTGTTGCAGGTATAGCGCAGGCTTTGCTCAGTGGTGATTTCACTGCCGACGAGTTATTGCTTGTAGGACCGCAAGATATTATCGCCGCACAGTTTGCCGAGCTTGGTGTCAGTGATGTCCCCGAGATACTTCACACCACCGATGTCATCGCCGGCCACGAGAAGCCAATCGAGGGCATGCGTAGCAAACCAGACGCTTCCATTCTCAAAGCTGTTGCGGCTTGCCGTGATGGATTGGCTGGTGGTATTGTTGCTTTCGGCAACACGGGTGCTGCTGTTGCGGCGTCGACGATTGGGCTCGGCTTACTGCCTGGCGTGCGCCGGCCAGGTATTGCGGTAACGCTGATTGGTGCAAATGGTAAGTTCGTGTTACTCGACGCGGGCGCGAACCCAAACCCGAAGCCCGAGCACTTATTCCATTATGCTTTGATGGGTGCGGCATTCTCGCGTGACATGCATCAGCATAGTAGTCCAACTATTGGTTTGCTGAATATTGGTGGTGAAGCATCGAAGGGCTCTCCTTTATTGCAAGAAGTCCATAAACGCTTAGAAGATTCGGGGCTTAACTTCGTCGGCAACGTCGAGGGCAACCAGTTGTTCAATGGCGTCGCTGATGTCCTTGTCACAGATGGCTTTGTCGGCAACATGGTTTTAAAAGTTGTCGAAGGCTTTGGCGAGCGTGTTATTCAAGTCGGACACGAGCAAGGACACGACCAACAAATGAAAGATGTAGTTCGCCAACTATTGGGCGTCTCCGATTTTTCCGAGGCGGGTGGAGCTAACTTGCTAGGCGTGAATGGGGTGGTGCTTATTGGACACGGACGCTCTAAAGCATCTTCGGTGCTGCCAGCTCTCGAGATTGTGCGAGCCGAGATTAAGGCAGGTGTTAATCAACATATTGTTGAATCTCTGCAGGCGCACACGCAGAATAGCTAACTCCATGACTAACACTAACACCGATGTCGGAATAGCTGGCCTAGGCTACGCCATTCCAGAGCGCCGAGTAGATAATAACTACTTCACGCGATTCGTCGAAACTTCCGACGAATGGATCGTGCAGCGTACGGGTATTAAAGAGCGTCGTTGGCTCGAAGATCATCGCAAACCATCTGATTTGTTCACTGAGGCTGGACAAAAGGCGTTAGATGATTCCGGCGTCGCCGCCGAAGATATTGACCTCGTCATAGTGTGTACTGTTTCTGGCGATCATCAAGGCGTCCCTGCGAGTGCTTGTATTGTGCACGAGAATCTGGGCTGTAAAGATGCTGGTGCTTTCGACGTGCAAGCGGCCTGTTCGGGTTTTATTTACGGCTTGTCCATAGGCAGTCAATTTATAAAGACGGGCGCTTATAAAAACATTTTGGTTATTGGTGGCGAGGCTTTGTCGCGTATTGCCGACATCTACGACCGCAACTCGGTCATTATTTTTTCTGACGGTGCGGGCGCAGCGGTTCTACAACCGCACTCTGTTTGTAAGCAAGGCTTGATTGAAGATTTGACGCTCGGAGCAGATGGCGCCGGCGCACAATTTATCACGCGTCCGCGCGGTGGAGGCGCTGAGCCAATCACGCCTGAGATATTGGCAGAGGGTACACACCTGATTCGCCTTGAAGGCCGCCAGGTTTATCGCTTCGCAGTGTCGCAAATGATTGGCTTAATGAAGTGGGGCATGGAAGGTCAAGACCCAGACGATTTGGGTTTGATCGTGCCGCACCAGGTAAATCGTCGCATCCTAGAAAAGACAATGGAGATGCTCGATATTGCCGAAGATAAAATGTTTATCAATATCGATTACTACGGTAACACATCAGCTGCCTCGGTGCCGATTGCTTTAACCGAAGCTCGTAACCAAGGGCGCCTCGAAAAAGGTAAACTTGTCGTGCTTGCTGCATTTGGCTCTGGCCTGACTTGGGCTGGTGCCCGCATTCGCTGGTAATCCTTGATGAACTACTCCTTAATTTTTCCTGGTCAGGGCGCGCAATTTGTTGGCATGGGTCGCGATTTTGTCGAGCATTCATCTGCGGCTAAAGATGTTTTTTCTGAAGCTGACGAAGTGCTTGGCTATAGCCTTTCAGGTATTTGCTTCGATGGCCCAGAAGACAAGCTGATTTCAACAGACATTGCTCAGCCAGCCATTTATGTCTGCTCGCTAGCTGCGCTGGCTGCTTTTGAGCAGCAAGCACAACTGGCTATTGCTCCCGTCCAAACAGCTGGTTTGTCGCTTGGCGAATACACTGCGCTATGTGCTGCTAAAGTTTTTAGCTTCGCCGAAGGTTTGCGCTTGGTTCAACTGCGCGGACAAGCTATGCAAAGTGCTTCCGCGGCGAAGCCTTCATCCATGACTTCCGTTATGGGGCTCGACCGTGAACAGCTCGACGACTTATGTGCACAAGCGAGTGCGGCCACGGGCATGATTTGTCAGGTGGCTAACCTTAACTCACCAGGGCAAATTGTTGTCAGCGGCGAAATCGGCGCGCTAGAAAATCTAGAAGAAATCGCCACTGAAGCGGGTGCACGTCGTGCGATACGGCTAAGTGTGGCGGGTGCCTTTCACTCAGAGG
>JAQWRF010000079.1 GCA_029243845.1 Planctomycetota bacterium
TATCTCTACGCCGAAATCGAGTCTAATTCTTCTGACAACTCGACATTTGACATGATCGAGATTTACCGCGCTTTCGAGTCCGCGGGCAAAACCATAGACGACGGCATTGTCCTAAATGTTCCAAACGGATTGACTACCAAAACAGCAAGCGGCTGGACAACTTTCTTCTATAGCTTCGGTCCAATCTTACTGTTCATGTTGCTGTTCTACTTCTTGTTTATGCGCCAACGTGGCGGACAAGGTGGCATGATGGGCTTCCCAAAATCACGCGCAACTTTATATAACAAAGAGCATCGCACCGGCGTTACTTTCGCCGATGTCGCGGGTGTTGATGAAGCCAAAGAAGAGGTCTCAGAGATAACCGAATTCTTGCGCAATCCTGGTAAGTTCACCTCACTAGGCGGACGCCTTCCGCGTGGTGTACTGCTAGTGGGCCCTCCGGGAACGGGTAAGACTTTATTAGCTAAAGCAATCGCTGGTGAAGCCGACGTGCCATTCATTAGTATTAGCGGTTCTGACTTTGTAGAGATGTTTGTGGGTGTTGGCGCAAGCCGTGTTCGCGATCTGTTCGAGCAAGCGCGCAAAGAATCGCCATGTATCATTTTCTTAGATGAAATTGATGCGGTTGGTCGCAAGCGTGGCCAGGGCACTGGCGGCGGCAACGACGAGCGCGAACAAACACTAAATGCAATCCTCGTTGAAATGGACGGTTTTAGTTCGGATGAACGCATTATCGTAATCGCAGCGACTAACCGCGCCGATGTTCTTGATCGCGCGTTATTGCGTCCGGGTCGATTCGATCGTCAGGTTACCGTCGACTTGCCTGATGTCAAAGGGCGCGAAGCCATACTGAAGGTGCATGCTGGCCTGGTCAAAATGCACCCTGACACTTGCCTAAAGAGCCTTGCTAAAGGCACTCCTGGCTTTTCTGGCGCTGAGTTGGCTGCATTGCTTAACGAGGCAGCAATTATTGCCGCGATGGCTGGCCACCACCACGTATCTCAAGACGATCTCGAGGAGTCGCGTGACAAGGTGCGCTTTGGTCGTCAAAAGAAATCGCATGCTATGGACGAAAAGGATTTGCGCGAGACCGCAATTCACGAAGCAGGCCATGCCGTTGTAAGTTACTTCATGGAGCACTCTGATCCTGTGCACAAAATAACGATCATCCCGCGCGGAAATGCTCTTGGAGCGACGTTCTTCTTGCCAGAAAAAGATCATTACAACTGGTCGAAGAAACAACTTCTCGATGAAATATGTGTTTTATTTGGTGGTTATGCTGCCGAACAGCCCTTCTTAAATGACACCTCGGCTGGCGTCTCCAACGACTTAGAGCGGGCGACCAAGCTTGCGCACACTATGGTGCGACGCTTTGGCATGAGCTCGTTGGGCCCTATCAACCTCGACTTGCAGCAAAACGAATGGGGCATGGGAGAACGTATGTACTCAGAAAAAACTGCGCAACTTATTGATGAGGAAGTAGCGCAAATTGTTTCTGACCAGCAACTCCGTGCAGACGACATCATTCGCGATAGGCATGATTTAATTCAAACCGTCACCGAGGCTCTAATAAAATACGAAACCATCAACAGCGAAGAGTTTACGGCCTTGATGAAAGGCACCAGCGTTGAGGATTTACGTGAAGAAACAAAAACGGTTGTTGAGATGCCATCCGTCCCGCCTCCAGTGCCTGGAGCCGACGCAGCTAATGAGACTATTGCCGAAGACAACAGCCCTCAAGCTGAATGAGTTTGAGTGGCGGGCAGCGACTTTAGAGAGTCAAGCTGCCCGTAGTGCCCTAGCGAGCAAAGGTTTTCATTGGCAACGCTTGCTCGATGACGGCAGTTCGTTGTATCTGCGCCATGGCGACTGTTGCGAAGCCGACCTGAATGACAGCGCAGCCGCTGACGTATACCAGGCATTGCTTTACGCCGAGGGAGCTAATACCCGCCCTATTGCTAAGGCCAAATTTATGGCGATTGTTAATTTGACAGCGGACTCTTTTTCCGATGGTGGCACTTACCAAACGAGCGACGCCCATTTGCTCAAGCACTGCCAACAATTAATTGACGAGGGTGCGAACATCCTCGATCTTGGCGCTGAATCTACCCGCCCTGGCGCTGAAGAAGTAGATGCCCCTACGCAAATTGATTTACTCAGTAATGCGATGCGCGTTTTGTCACCATTAGATGTTCCCCTGTCGATTGATACGCGCAACGCAATAGTTGCCGATCATTGCCTTGCTGTTGGCGCGGTGATGATTAATGATGTGTCGGCTTTTAGCGACGCGGACATGCCAGCGGTAGTTGCAAAGCATGATGCCCAAGTGGTGATAATGCACAGTCGTGCGACACCTAAAACTATGCATCAGCATTGCAACTATGATTATTTAATTGGTGAAATTTGCGACGAATTGGCGCAGCGCATCAATCGTGGCTTAAACGAAGGCATCAATCCAGAAAGAATCATCATCGACCCTGGCCTTGGATTTGCCAAAGATGCACGCCAGAACTTCGAAATTGTCCACCACCTAAATGCATTCCGCAGTCTCGGATTCCCTGTATTAGCAGGCCCTTCTCGCAAATCATTTCTTGCCAGCGTACTTCCTGAAAGGGCTGCTGCGCAGCGTGATGGAGCGACAGCTGGTGCCGCAAGTATTTGCGCCTACCAGGGTGCAGAATATTTGCGACTCCATTGTGGCGGAATGAATTGGGATGCGGTTAAAATAGCTCAAGCATGCAGCTAAGCGCATTTCACTTCTCGGACGCAATTGAGATTTTAATTCTCAGTGTAGTTATCTACGCTATTTTGCGATTTATTCGCAATACGCGTGGCTCGCGATTGCTGCAGGGACTCATAACCTTCGTTATCTTCTCAGGACTTGTGCTTGGCGCCCTCGAGTTTGTGTTGCCGGGCGGCTTAAGCGTAATCACCTTTATTCTGTCACTAGTTGCTCCAGGACTTGCAGTAATCGTTGTAATCTTGTTCCAAGAAGAGATTCGCGTTGGCATTTCGCGATTCAATCAAGGCGAAAGACTGTTCCGGCGTTTCCGCACTGGCGTCATCACCATTAACTCGGTGGCGATGATTAGCACCTCATGTAAGCGCATGTCCTTGCAACGTACTGGTGCCCTCATTGCTATCGAGCGCCAACATTCGTTAAAACCATTTAGTGAACATGGCGTGAAACTCGAGTTGCCAGTTAGCTCGATGATGCTTGAGACTATTTTTTTCCCGTCAGCGCCTATGCACGATGGCGCGGTGTTAATTCGTGGCACGCAAATCATTGCAGCAAAGTGCGTGTTACCGATGACTACAGCGACTGATGTCCAGAGTAATTATGGCACACGTCATCGCGCAGCTATGGGGCTCAGCGAAAAATCTGATGCAGTGGTTATTATTGTCAGCGAAGAAACCGGAGAAATCGGTATTGCTATAGAAGGAGTCATGCACAAACCTCTAGCACACAACGATGTTGAAGGAATGCTGAACAAGCTATTGTCAGCACCCGCCACAGCGCAAAGTGACGATGTTCAAGACGAGCAGCGAGGTCAAGCATGAACCGTATCATCAACCTTTTCACAAACGATATTATTCGCAAAGCTATTGCTGTATGCTGCGCCTTCTTCTTGTGGCATCAAGTCCAGGGTGCGATTTCAGTAGACCGCCAGGTCAAGTTTGATGTCACGACTTTGTCTCAACAGGGATTGGGTCAAAACAATTTTACGTTGCGCGTCACCCCACCCGATGGATGGAAACTAACCAATCCGTCAAGCGGCGATACCATTTCTATTTGGTTTAGAGGCTCTAACTCAGAATTACAAAACTTCACTGCGAGTCAGTGTTCGGCAAGTATCGTGGTTCATTTCGACGCCGACAGCACTCAAGACCGCATTGATTTTATTGTGTCACCAAGTGAACTCGATTGGTTACGACCAGGCGATGCGCATTATCTACTTAAAGATATAAACCGCGCACAGCCGCTGCAGAAGCTTACTTTCGAACGTATTACCGAGAACGTGCACGTGTTGGACTATCGTGACATTGCGATTGTTGGCGAGACAGCAAGCACTCACATCATCGATGTTGCACAAGCCCGTTTCATCAACCACTCACAGGTTACGCTAACTGGGCCAAAGTTCGCAATGGATCGCTTGCAGCTGCAACTCAGCTATCAAGGCGATGGCAGTTTGCCTAGTCTGCTAAACCCACTACGCCTCGCAACCAACACCCGCCAAGATGTGCACCCACGCTTGCATCTTGCCGACGAGTGGGAAGCCGCCGGAATACGCATGAGCCCGCGGCAAATTGATGTGAGCGTGCCAGTACGATTAAGGCAAAGCGCAAAGTTTGTTTGGCTGCCATCTGCAACCGATTTACAAATCTTGCAGGCTGATGATAGTGTTGGTGAATGGCAGGTACGCCCATGGGAACCGACTCAATGGATTGCGGAGCTTCCAAATGTAAGCGCCACCGATGCACGCGCGACTGTCATTAATACGCAATGGATTAACGACCATGTCGTTTTGCTATTGCCTCTTAGTAATCTATCAAGTGATAGCTTCAGCGGAACTTCTCTTGCGGTGCAGGCTACGCTGATTGGCTTTGAGAATACCGACGATCTTCTGTTTTACCAACAGAACATGCGCATTCGTGCCATCGAACCTGACGATGCGATGGTTACCGTATTACGAATCGAACAATGAGCACCCCCTTATTTGGCACCGACGGTATCCGCGGCAAGGCCGGGGTTTACCCTTTAGTCGACGACATGATCTCGCGCCTCGGGCAGGTTCTAGCCTCGCGCCTGCATTGCGATTTCCCTAATGCCGACACTGGACATAAAGTTCTAATCGGGCACGATGGTCGCGCTAGCGGCGAATCTTTAGCAGCTGCCATTGCTGCTGGACTCGCATCCGGTGGCATCGATGTCGACATTGTCGGCTTAGCGACCACTCCCTGCGTCGCTTACTTAACCTACGCTGGTAACTACCACGGTGGCGTTGTCATCTCGGCATCGCACAACCCCGCTGCCGATAACGGTATCAAACTTCTCGGCCACAATGGCGCCAAGTTAGAAAAAGCAATTGAACAAGATCTCGAAAGCGAATGCTTAAGCGATAAGCAATTTGCCGAGCACTCGCGTCAAGGTAATATCGCGCGCTGCCAAGATTTATGCGCGGACTACATTTTATGGTTGCGTGGCGAGGTTTTTCCTGACCTCGACCTTAGTGGTCAAAAAATTCTTATCGATTGCGCGAATGGTGCAGCAAGTGAAATTGCGCCACGTGTTATGAAGGCCTTCGGTGCTGAAGCAATACTAATGCATGCTGCTCCAAATGGCAGCAACATCAACCTTGATTGCGGCGCAACTAAGCCGCAAGTCTGCGCTACTGAGATGTTAAAGCATCAATATGACGCTGGGCTAAGCCTTGATGGCGATGCAGATCGTGGCATTTTATGCGACAACACTGGGCGCATACTCGATGGCGATACTATTCTTGCAGGACTGGGCCAAGCCATGTCACAGCAACAAAAATTAGCCAACAATACTGTCGTTGCGACGGTCATGAGTAACCTGGCGCTCGAGACATATCTTAAAGAATCAGGCGTGACCCTTCTGCGCACTCAAGTAGGCGATAAGTATGTTGCCCAAGAGATGCGCAACGGTAATCACAATCTTGGCGGCGAGAAGTCAGGTCATATTTTATTTGGTGCCGAACACGGTTTCAGAGGAGATGGTCTCTACACTTTGCTGCGAGTGCTGCAAGCCATGCAGTCGCAAAAGGCCTGTTTAAGCGACTTCGCAGCGGATTACAGCGACTTCCCACAGATTCTGAGCAACTTCAAGTCTACTAAGCGTTGCTCCTTAGAAGAGCTGCCACAGCTATATGCCGAGTGCAAAAAAATCGACAGCGAACTCGCTGGCCGAGGTCGTACCGTGGTGAGATTCTCAGGAACTGAGATGCTATTGCGCTTAATGGTCGAAGCCGACGAAATTGAATTGGTCGAACAATCCTTACAACGGCTCGAAGCTGCTGCCCGGCGCGATAAAATTCTAGCTGATTGACCATGGCAACTTTTTTAGCACTAGAGCTGTCATCGTCACATTGCACAGTTGCCGTTTCTCGCAACGACAAGATTACGCAGCACGACTTCAGCGACCAACGTGGGCGCGGAGTGGTATGCGCCATCGAAAACATACTTAGCGAATTGTCGATTGAACCAAAGCGGCTCGATGCCATTTATGTCGGCATTGGCCCTGGCTCTTACACGGGATTGCGCATTGCTTGCTCTGCCGCAATGATGTTTGCATATTCGCTGGGAATAGAATGTCATGGCATTAACTCCTTCGAAGCGATGGCATGGCGCGCTGCAAAGCAGCAGCCACTTACCATTATTTTAGACGCCTATCGCCAACAATATTATCACGCCGAGTATTATGTCGAAAAACAAAAACTTATCTGCCGTCAACAACCGCACATCATAGAGCAAGCAGATTGGGACAGTACGCGTGAATCCTCGTCTCCAGATACTTGCGCAGAAGACATCCTTCGTTTTGCAAACGAGTTCATTGACAAACACGCTGATACGCCATCCAATCATCTGTTTGCCGCCGAACCGCTCTATCTGCGACCACCCGCATTTAGGCAACAAAAAAAAGAGCGCGACTAAATAAATAGGCGCGCTCTAAAACCTAAGGCGTTATTTACAGATCTTGTGGGCGTACAGTCTTGCGGCCGTTTGACTGAGCGCGTGCTTCTGCTTGTGCAATGACACCGTAAACGAATTCGTTTAGTGCAGAGTA
>JAQWRF010000080.1 GCA_029243845.1 Planctomycetota bacterium
TTGCAATTTAATATTAGTGAAAGCCTCATGCAACAACAGCAATGGCTCCCGGGTCTTCACGGCCAGCAAGTGCGCCAAATGGATGTGTTGCCTACTGTGCTAGAAATATGCGGTGTTGCATGGCCGTCCACGGCTGTCGCTCTTGATGGTCAATCACTACTTCCGTTCTTTGGAAATGGCTCGGCGCAAAGCGACCGTAGCGCCATTTCTGAAACAGATAGCCAGGGAAGCGCCCTATCCGGCTTTACCGGGCCACTGCGCGCATACCGCTTACCGCATGCAAAGTTGATTGTTAGCGACCCATGGTCATCACTACCCTCTAACCGCGTTTGGTTGTTTGACTTGCAAACCGACCCACGCGAAACAGCAAACCTTGCCCAGCAAAAGCTTGATGAAGTTAGCGATCTATTCGACGACTACAAAGCAAGTGGATGGTTGCTGCCAAGCTTCAGCAACTCTTCGGTTGCCATAACTATTTCCGAAGAAGAGAAGCTCGCGCTTGCTGCATTGGGCTATGGTGAAGACTCTGAAGGCACCGCTAATGATTTACAAGACAGCTACTTCGACCCACGAGCTGTGCCCTGGGTCGAACTCGAACTTAGCTTAGACTAAATTAATTTCGTCTTGCCAGGTACTGGCACGGAAGCATCAACGCCCGGGCCACCAACCCATTGAGTCGGGGTTAATTCAAGCTGAGAATTAAGCGCCTGATCCCAGGTCACAACCTGGCCTGTATATGCCGACATGCGCGTCATGATTGCCGCCAAAGTTGAGTGCGCCATGTCAACACCTTGATTCATCGCGCTGCCATTACGAATCGATTCGAACAAATCGTCGTGCTCGGTTTGATACATATCGTTACCCGGGCCATCGTATTTCCATGCATTCTCGCCTTTGATCACAAATTTATTTGCCCAGCCATCCACGTAAGCGATGCCGGTCGAGCCAATAATGCGGTCAAGGTTTTCCATGTGGCAACCTTTCATTTGACGACACTGCAAAGTGGCTTGAGTTCCGTCTGCCCAATCATATACTGCCGAAAAGTGATCGAAGATATTGCCATATTTTGCCTCGGTGCGCGTTTGGCGCCCGCCGCTAGCCATCACACTTGAAGGCGTTTCATCACTCTTGGCCCATAAGATTTTATCGACCGAGTGAATGGCCTGTTCGACAACATGGTCGCCGCCGAGTTGTGTATAGTAAACCCAGTTACGTAACTGGTAGTCCAAATCAGACCACTCCGCTTGGCGTTCTTTAGACCATAGTTGACCTGCCATGTAGGTAGCGTGTACGCCGACAACCTTGCCGATTTCGCCTTGATGAATACGTTGGTAAAGAGCGCGGTGTCCGAATGCGGAGCGCCAACAAAACCCACTAGCCACTGACAGGCCTTTTGCCTGTGCCATTGCCGCGGTTTCAATAACCGAGCGCACTCCGGCGCCATCTACTGCTACGGGTTTTTCGCAAAACACGTGGCATCCGGCTTCGACGGCCGCGCGTAAATGCTGCGGGCGGAAAACGGGCGGTGTAGCCAGTAAAATGACATCTACCTGCTCGATTACTTTTTCGAAGGCGTCGAAGCCAACAAACTGGCGCGTGCTGTCTGCCTGTAGGCGGTCGCCAAAGGTTGTAGTAAGCCCAGCGTGTGATTGCTGCAAGCGGTCGGCGGTTAAGTCGCCCATCGCATAAAGCACGACATCGGGATCAGCGTTGAGCGCTTGCATTGCCGCGCCTGTGCCGCGGCCACCACAGCCGATGAGGCCGACTCGCAATTCTTTAGCGCTATTGGCAACAGCTTTTGAGCCTAGTAAAGAGGTGGTGGCGATCCCTGCTGAGGCGCCTTTAAGGAATGTTCTTCGATTCATGTAACTAGTTATAGAGATGCGGTTTCTGGCCTGCTGTCCGTTACGATACGAAATCCTACGTAACCTGCGTCTGACATCCACCAAGAACTTTTTGGCCACTGCGGGTCACGAGCCTGCCAAGATATTTGGTAAATAGACGATAGCCCAGACTCTAATTGCCAAGCCTCGTCCATAAAACTGCCGCCCATGGTCATTCCTTGTGGTGCTGACGGGTCTGTAACCCACTCTTCTACATTGCCAATCATGTCAAAGATGCCGTTTCTATTAGCGGCGTATTGTCCAAGCAAGTGCGGCGCGCCCTCAGAATTGTCAGCAAGCCAAGCGGTTTGCGCAGAAATTTCTTGTTCACCTAAGGCTGCGCGCCACTCATCGGCCGTCGCTAATCGGAAGTTGTGATTTTGTTTGGCGCTGAGCCAAATGCAAAAATTTTGCGCCGCCGCATAAGTCATGCCAATCGCCGGCATATTGTCGTGTCCGTAACCGCGGGTCACCGGAAACACCGAATGGCTAGGGCCAGTAACTCCATCAATTTCTATCTGCTCATCTTCGCGTAAGAAAAACAAATCGTAGACATCCCAACTCACTTCTGTTGTTGACACATAAAGGGTCTTGTTGTCGGCAGTGGTAATTTCTTTAAATTCGATTGCATTCTCTTCTGCCAAATTCAACGTTACTGTTTTATCTTTTTGCCCTGATAAAAAATCCACTAAGTCAGAAAGTTCAGAATCGCTTATCTTCTCAGAAATGTCTTTGGGCATCGCTGATTCGGCCCGTGGCTCGGCAATAAATTTAAGAATTTGCTCAGCATCATATCGCGAGCCAATGCCGCTTAAGTCTGGTCCGGCAGGGTTCACAAAACCATCTGGCGTAACACCTGACATACTGTGGCATTTTGTACAACTAAGCACGGTGTTTTCAGAGAATATCTTTTTGCCGCGGGCCAATGGGCCTTCCGCTTTTATGGATGAAAAGTCGAGGTCCATGCCTTTTACTGAATCGATATCGCGCGGTGGAAATTCTTGCCACTCGTTGAGCAACATATCAAAGCCATGTGGCGCAGCCCATTTTTGCAAATACACCGCCACCTCTTCTAATAAGTAAGCCGGGTTACTGGCGTCGCTGGCATAGCGATGTAGTTCCTCCGCATAAGCCTTGCTTCCGATAAAGTTTTTACATGCAAGAATTCTTCGCACGGAAGCAGAACTATATTTACCGTGATCTGCGGAAAGAGTGGCGACTTTTTCTTTTGCAGAAATTATTTCGCGATCGTATATTGCACAAATCGCCTCATCTCTGATTTGCGCATCGCTGGCATCTAAGAAATTTATTAGCTCAGCGCTGCGGGTTTTCCGCAGGGCCAAAACACTTAACATGAGTTGCTCTTTGCTGTGTCCAGTTATCAGAGACGACAGCTCTCCTGGCAATGCTTGTGCGGCAACAGCCTCAACTAAGGCGCTGCGTACGAATCTGTCCGTAGTGGCAGCATGGCCATATAACAGCTTTAAACGGCCTGGGTAATGCGCTAAGCCGAGTGCAGCGAAATACTGAACTTGGGGCGATGCGTCACTTATTCCCTTAACAAACCATGCCTCTGATCTCTCATCATGAATCTCATTTGCGCTTCGCAAAAACTGGGCGCGTACTTGCGCGTCGTTGTCGCTAAGACATATTTGCGGCAAATGGTTTCTCCCTTGAATGCGCGACAACGAGCTAAGTGCCCACAAGGCATGGCATCGAGCGAGTGTCGGGTATTGGGCACTAATTGCGACAGAGTGCAGCTGCGGAACCGCGTGTCTATTTACCAATTCAAACTGTGCGCGTTCACGAACGCGTTTATCTTTATTTGACAACAGGTTGATTAGTGTCTCATTGCGTAATTCTGTGATGTCGCAGCTTAAAAATTCGACGCTCTGTTGCTGCGCATTAATGTCGGCGCCAGCAAAGTCCGCGCGAAAAACATTCCCCACGCCGTCGCCAACCCAGCCTTTAATCCAATCGCTTAAATACATTGATCCGTCTGGGGCGAAACAAACATCGGTGGCCAGCACCTTCCACCAAAACTCTTCTTCGGACTCGAAAGCAAATCCGGCGCCATCTTCTTTTACGGTAAAGCGCAAGATGCCTGAGTAATCTGATCCACCGCGGAAATCTGCAAGGAAAAACGAATCGTCATATTCTGGACCCATGCCAACGCCGGGGTAATGCGCCAAGCCAGACGGGCCTGCAGCAATATTAGCTAAAGGAGAATTCAAAAATTGCGGGTGGTTTTTTTCACTAGCATCCCACCACGATTCACGCATCCATTGGCCGCGGTCTGGTAAAGACTGAAAGTTCATGCGCCATCCGCTATCACTACCTTGATATAAATAAACTAAACGCGCGCGATCGCCAGCATCAGAGTTATTGTCTACAGTAAATAAGTTGCCGTAGTCATCGAAAGCTAACTCTTGCGGGTTACGCAATCCGTAACTAAAGACTTCTAGGTCGCTGCCATCAGGCCAAGAGCGGAATACCGCTCCGCGACCCGGCTCGGAGAAGCTCACCCCTTCTTTAGTAGTGATATTGTAGCCACGATCACCAATGCTCCAATAAATTCTGCCAAAGGGTCCGCGAGTTAATCCGTGCATGTCATGTCCACGTAATGCCACGCGCACTCCGAAACCTGTTTGCATGTTTTCACGCATATCAGCGATGTCATCGCCATCGGTGTCGCGCAACTTCCATAGGTCGGGGATACATGTGTAGTAAACGTCGCCATCTAAATAAAGAAGACCGGCGCCGGTGCCTACGAGTAAGTCGTCGAAGCCACCAGCGTAGACCGTGCTCTTATCGACAATAAAGTCGCCATCTAAATCTCGCAGCAACACAATGCGGTCTTCGTTGGTCGACCATTTTTCTACTAATTCCGGGTGATGCTTGCGGTACATATCACCACGCTCTTCAACAGTTTGTAGTCGCAGGTCATCTTCGAGCCACTCTGGGAAAGTGCGGTTGTCAGGCACGCCAAAAGTCTCTTGACGGTATGTTTCTGCAATAAATATCTCAAAATTGGGGCCTACCTCTAGGCATACTGGGTTAGCAAGCTGCGGAGCCTCTGCTACCTTCAAGATATCTGCCTCAGCCTTAATCTCATGCTGAATCGGGGACATTGCGACTAAAAGGGCGACTGTTGCGTTCATTTATCTATTTTTTTTGTTATTTCTGCACTAATGCTTAGTGTTTTATGCATTATTTGCCATTTTCACTTTGCATCGTGTCGGCTAATACGTACAATTTGTTTTTCCTTAACCCCAAAGACTACAAATGACTACCGCTATCATGGATAACTTCACCAATGCTCAAGAATCGTGCTCACAGCTTAGCAAAGCCTTGACCCGCCAAGAGATTCTTGACCACGCCTCTAAATATAACGTACGCTTCATGAGAATGCAGTTCACTGATATTCATGGCACCAACAAAAACGTTGAAATCCCTGCAAGCCAGTTTGCAAAAGCTCTTGATGGCGAAATCATGTTTGACGGTTCGTCAATCGAAGGCTTCACTCGCATCGAAGAGTCGGACATGCTGCTTAGCCCGGACTATGCGACCTACCGCATCGATCCATGGCCGAGCTCGGGCCAGTCACACACGGACCATGGCTTGGTTGCGCACATTATCTGTGACGTAATGCTTCCTGGTGGCAAACCTTTCCCGGGCTGCCCACGCGGCATCCTTAAGAAAGTCTGTGATGAAGCAAAAGCAATGGGCTACGAGATGAACGCTGGCCCAGAAGCAGAATTCTTTTTGTTCATGCGTACCGAAGATGGCCGCGCAACTACCAAAACTCATGACAACGCGGGTTACTTCGACCTAGCGCCAGCTGACCTCGGCGAAGAATGTCGCCGCGAGATTGTTATCGCTCTTGAAAAACTTGGTTTTGAAATTGAAGCTGCGCACCACGAAGTTGCTGCCGGCCAACACGAAATCGATTTCAAATACGGCAACGCTGTGGACACCGCCGACAAGCTATCTACATTCCGTTTCGTAGTTCGCAAAGTTGCGCGCGACATGGGATTACACGCCACCTTTATGCCGAAGCCATTGTTCGGAGTGAATGGTTCTGGCATGCACGTTCACATGTCACTCTTTGAAAATGGCAAAAATGTTTTCTTCAAAGAAGGTGCGGATAATGATGGTGTCTCAGACATTATGCGTTGGTATGTTGGCGGCCTAATAACCCACGGGCGCTCATTCTCTGCGGTAACGAACCCAACCGTTAACTCTTACAAGCGTTTAGTTCCTGGGTACGAAGCTCCTACTCACCTAGCGTGGTCGATGCGCAACCGTTCGCCGCTAATCCGCGTTCCGGCGCGCCGTGGCACCGGAACTCGTTGTGAATTACGCAGCCCTGATCCTTCTTGTAACCCATACCTTGCTTTCGCAGTAATGTTGGCCGCGGGCCTAGATGGTGTGCGCAACAAGATTGAGCCGCCAGCCCCGGTGACTGGTAATGTTTACACCATGAGCGCACGCGAACGGTCACGCTACAAGATTAAGAGCTTACCGGCCAACCTCGGTGAAGCAATCAATCAGCTTGAAAAGAACCCGCTAATGAAAGAAGCTCTTGGCGAGCACGTTTTTAGGCAATTCATAGATGCGAAGCGAACTGAATGGGGTGAGTACATCGCGCAAGTTCACGAATGGGAACTCGATCGTTACCTAAGTAACCTCTAATAAATTAAGTATTCGCCATTAACTGGCGTTGCGCAACAAGACGCACGGCCTGCTGTAAACAATAAAGCAGTGGCCGTGCGTCTGCTTTTTGTTGGCGCGCAATATCATAAGCCGAGCCGTGCATCGGGCTTAGGCGCAAGACATCGGCGCCGACAAATAGGCTATTAGCCTGGTCGCGTGGCAACATCTTTAACGCAATAAAAGCTTGGTCGTGATACAGCGCAACAACCACATCATGCTTGCCCTGAGCACCCTCGCTAAAAACAACATCTGGGGCTAAAGGGCCGATAGTTGTTAAGCCAAATTGTTGGCGCGCGCTCTCAATAGCTGGCAAAATCACTCGCCGCTCTTCGTCGCCAAAAGCTCCATTCTCGCCAGCATGTGGGTTTAATCCAGCAATCGCAACTCGCGGATTTTCAATGCACAATACTTCGCGTGCAGCGAAGTGCGCAACCCGTATCTGCTCAGTCAAGTAATCAACTGTTAGTGTATTAATCGCGTCTGATAAAGACATGTGCCGGGTGGCTATCCATACTTTTAATTCGCCGGCACAAGCAAGCATGCCGTAACTCTCTGAATCGCAAGTCTCGCCTATGAGTTGCGTTTGTCCCTCGTAGTCGAATCCGGCCAAATGCATACTCTCTTTATTGACCGGCGGCGTCAACATCGCGTCAGCGTCGCCAGCTAAGCATAAACGAGTGGCCTTGCTCACGGCCTCGACGGCAGCAGCTCCAAATTGCGCGTTGGGCACTCCGACTTGCGCGCTCGGCTGCGGAGATGACAGCTCTAAAACGGGTACTACCATTGGCTGGCTGGCTGCAAGTGCAAAGCCAGCGGCCGGCGTTGAAACTGCGCGCAGGTTAATGCCGATGTCAGATCGCGCCGCAACATCTTTAAGGTAATCGATATGGCCCAGGATTAATGGTGAGCAACTTTCGCGAGCCGCACTATCGGCAAGGCAATGCAAAAGGACCTCGGGTGCGATGCCTCCGAGGTCTCCTTGGGTAACCACGAT
>JAQWRF010000081.1 GCA_029243845.1 Planctomycetota bacterium
GCTGCATGGTCAACTCTAAGAAATTACGAAAACTAAAAAATTCCATTAGTCTTGCCCCCGTGTTTTAGAGCCTTTCATCAACGGCATTACCAAAAATATGAAAGCCGTTGCGAACATAACGCAATACAATCCCCAAAGAACCAATGGAATCCCCGGATCGTAGACGACGCCGATACCAGAGTAGGTGGGATCATTAGGATTGTGATTCGTCTGAAAGAAGCGGTAGCCACCATGGATAAAGTAGTCGTTAACGCGAACTTCGCCCTCATCGATTTTAACAGGATGGCCACGCTCGTCGTACTCAAGGATGCTCAATTTAGACTGCCATTCAAGAGGCATACTGCCCCCATCTCGATCTTCACGGAAGCGTAGCCATGCCACTCGACGCTCGCCATCAGGGCCAACATAGCTAAACGGAACACCATCGCCATCGCCTCCAGCGTGCAATAGAAACTCTTCGGAGCTCAGCTCATTATTCTCATCAGGACCACTCACCTTCAGCTTAATCGTCGCCGCAGCTGCATCAAAGAATGTCGCATCACTTATCGCGGCATAACTTGTGACGGCTCCGGATTCTTCGTCACGTACCACGGTTGTCTGAGGCTCGTACTCTAAGATTTCTAACTTAAAAGCCGGGTCGCCTTTGGGATTGTCAATCGGATAGTCATAGGCCTGAGTAAGACCCGCAAAGACCCGCAGCTTAGGCTGCTCATCGAGATCAAACTCGTGTCGCAATTGGCCCTGCTCGTTGGCCGTGACGTAAATAATGTCAAGTACATCGTGCTGATCTGCTCTGAAGTCTTCTAGCTTAATCGCAAAGACTTTACTCTCTTCATCAGCAAATGTTGGGTTATAGACAAACCGCTTTGGCTGGCGCGTCCAGGTTTCGAATTCGGAGGTGTAGTCTCCGATATTGAGATTAACCAAACCACGAATTTCGGTGGTACGCCCCAACAAGCCGCCGATAACGATCAATAGTATTCCGCCGTGCGTGATAGCAAAGCCCCATTTGTTCCTTTTCAGTAAATACGACACGCCGTTACGCAACACGCTTGAGAGCACACCGAGGAACAGGATCGCCCACATCATAGAATACCAATCCGAGCGATAGGCGCGCCGCAAATCAAGTTTGTCGGCGATAACAAATAACGAGAACAGCTTGTCGTTTAGGCGTTCTTCTAGCTGACGGATTTCGCCATTCTTTGCACGGGTGCGTAGGCCCGTTTCTGATTGACTGCGAATGGCTGCTGCTTTTTCTGCACCAAAGCGCGCCGCTATTTCTGGCAATCGGTGCTCGAGATTAGCCAACATTTCCTGGATCTGTTCTTCATCGCCAGCATCATCGCCCTCGAATCCTAGCCAGTTTCTGAAACCAGTGTTGTTGCCTAAGTGATACAAGAAAAACGATTCTGCTTCACGGAAGCTTTCAAAATGCTGATAAGCACGACGGGCACCTGCTGAAACAGTTACGCCGTCAATAGACGTTAGTTCACCTAACGCGACTAGCTCTTGAACATCCCCGACAGCCGTTGGCGTATTGATATCTTCTTGCTGAATCAACACACCGACCATCGCACCAAGTGCCAAGAAGCAAAAATTCACTACAGCTACACGCACGGATCGGAAGAAGCTAAGGCAGTTGTACCATCGGTAAACAAGCAACCAAAACATTGGCAGTAGCAATACAAACATCATGATGCTCGCCCCTGTTGGCGCCCCGCCAGCCACGACTCGTGTTGCGGAAGCCATGAGCGCTTCGGCCCACAAATACAAGGTCACGCATCCGAGTATTGCCTTGGAGTATGTCCAGCTATTCGCTAGTTTGTTAATCTCTTTACGTTGCATTATTACAGTTCTCGGTCACCTAAGAAATACGTTATATCGCGTAAAACGTTAGCAT
>JAQWRF010000125.1 GCA_029243845.1 Planctomycetota bacterium
TCATTGATGGGCACCAATGCAAAAGGCGTAGCTCAACTAAAAGGCTTACCCACAGGCCCGGGACGCATCATGGTGCGTCATCCTGAAATTGGTTTGAGCGAGTTTGAAGTGAACCTTAGTGATGGTGAGGTGCTAAAGAAACGCATCACTCTCGAGAGTGGTACCAAATTAATGGTCACTGTTGTCGATGAAAACGATCAGCCGCTTAGTGGCGTATTGTGCACGGCTCTCGATCATCGTGGCGCCGCCTTGTCCTATGTTTGGGCACTTTCCGAGACGCAAGCCACACAAACCGCTTATTTCTCTGGGACAGCACAAAAATTGGGTCCTTTACCTGTTGGTAATTACAAAGTTCAACTCATTCGGCCTGGTAAAGATATCGTAATTCACGATGTTTTCGTAAACGGCGAATCTGTGCAAAATCTTCGACTACGTTTTACCAAAGAATAGGGTAAACTAGGGGCATGTTTAAGCGCCTTTTCGTCGCTAATCGCGGTGAGGTTGCCGCTCGCATTGTTCGCGCTTGCAGCGAGCTCCAAATAGAAACGGTATGCGGCGCCTCCACTGCTGATTTAGAAGCCAACTACCCATACCTGCAACAAGCCGACGCGGTGGTTTGCATTGGTGGCTCTGCCCCATCCGCTTCGTACCTGCAGCTAGAACAAATCGTGCAAGCAGCTAAGCAGACTCAATGCAGCGCTTTGCATCCTGGGTGGGGCTTCTTAGCCGAGAATAGTTTGTTTGCGGCATTATGTGAACAGCACGGCATTACTTTCATCGGCCCCGATGCCGCCACCATGGATATTATGGCGTTGAAAGTTCCGGCACGCGCCGCAGCAATGGCTGCCGGCTTACCCGTGGTGCCCGGATCTGACGGCATACTCGACTCACCACAAGCGGCCATCGTGGTAGCAAATCAAGTGGGTTACCCCGTTGTGCTTAAAGCGGATGCCGGTGGTGGCGGACGTGGTATTCGTCGCTGTAACAACGACAGCGAAGTCACTCAAGCATTTACTGATGCTGCGCGCGAAGCACAGTCAGCGTTCGGCAACGCAGCCTTGTATCTAGAAAAATATATTGTCGGCGGGCGGCATATTGAGTTCCAAGTCCTAGGCGACGGCCGTGGTAACGCCATTCATCTTGGCGAGCGCGAATGTTCGATTCAACGGCGACATCAAAAGTTGCTTGAAGAAGCGCCATCGCCAATGATGAGCGACGAGCAGCGCAACCACTACGGAGACCTGTCGGCAAAAGCCGCAGCATCTTTTAACTATGCGGGTGCGGGCACCATCGAATACTTGCTTGACGAAGATGGCAGCTTGTTTTTCTTGGAGATGAACACACGTTTGCAAGTCGAGCATCCGGTTAGTGAATCCATTACGGGCATTGATTTAATGCAGCAACAAATCCTTATTGCTGCCGGCGGGTCCCTACCCTCTACGCAAGATGAGGTTACGTTTAAGGGCCATGCGATTGAATTACGCGTAAACGCCGAAGACACCAACGACGACTTCCGCCCTACTCCTGGTCAATTGACTTCCTTTACCATCAATGGCGATGGCATTCGCTTTGACACGCACTTGCAAGCTGGCGACAGTGTGCCGCCCTTTTACGATTCTTTACTCGGTAAAGTCATTGCGCATGCTGACACGCGCGAACAATGTATTAAAATGCTAGTTGCTGCAATTGGAGAGGCTGACATCGAAGGCCTCCCCACGACTTTAGGCTTGCAGCGTGACATCTTGCTTAGCGACGATTTCAAAAACGCGCGATGCGATACTTTGTGGTTAGATTCTTTCTTAAGTGGTAATAAATAATGGCACATGTCCCTTTAAATCCGATTGGTAACGAACGCGACACATTTCTTGATGAACAAGAGGTCGAGCGCAATGGCGCATTTATCGCTGAGTTAAAAGCCACGCTAACCGCGAGGCGCGACGAGGTGGCTGCGGGATGGGGAGAAAAATACCAGCAGCGCGTTCACGCCAAAGACAAATTAACTGCGCGCGAACGCGTCGAGTTACTTAAAGATGATGCTAGCGATATTTTCGAGGTAGGCACCTTCGTCAACTATGGTCGCAAGTTTGATGCGGGCGGCAAAGAGCTGGCCTCTCCCGGTGCTGGGGTAGTCACTTGCTTCATTAAAGTCGAAGGGCGTTGGGTGGTGGCGATTGCTAACGACAACACGGTGGCAAGTGGCTCATGGTGGCCCGAGACGTCAGAGAAAATTCAACGCGCGCAACAGATGGCATTACGCCTTGGCATTCCTGCCATTTACTTGGTGGACTGCAGCGGCTTGTTCTTACCGGAACAATCGAAGTCATTCCCCGGAGCAACGGGTGCCGGTCATATTTTTAAAATGAACGCGTTACTGTCAGACAAGGGTGTGCCACAAATTGCGGGGGTCTTTGGCGACTGCATTGCAGGTGGCGGCTACATGCCAATCATTTCTGATCGCGTATTCATGACCGAGCAAGCCTACATGGTTATTGCTGGCGCAGCGTTAATCAAAGGCGCTAAGTCGCAAAAACTTACTTCACTGGGCATTGGTGGTCCCGAGGTGCACGTACATCAATCAGGATGCGCCGACGTGCGTGTGCCTGACGACGAACATTGCATCGCGGCAATTCGTGCCGAAGTTGCGAAGACCGCTTCAAGCGCTGCAGAATATCGCCGCGGAGGCGTGGCCTCGGCGCAACCACGCTATGAGTCGACTGAGCTCAACGAGTTGTTCCCTAGTGACCATCGCACTTACTACGACGTGCGCGAAGTCATAGCGCGACTTGTTGATCGATCAACATTCTGGGAGTTAATGCCGGACAAGGGCAAAGATATGATTACTGGCGTGGCGCGAATCAACGGTTTGTACTGTGGAATAATTGCGAACGTCCAAGGCCCGATTAACGATCCGAACAACCCTGGCAAAGTGCGCCCCGGTGGTATTTTATACCGCGATGGTATCGCTAAAATTTCTGAATTTTCCAGATCGTGTAATAGCGATGGCATCCCGATTGTGTGGTTGCAAGACATTTCAGGATTCGACATCGGTACCGACGCCGAAGCAAGAGGCTTATTGGGCTATGGCTCTAATTTGATTTACAGTAATAGCACCAACGACGTGCCTATGTTTACCATCTTGCTACGTAAAGCGAGTGGCGCAGGATATTACGCTATGGCTGGCCTGCCATACGACCCGGTCGTGCAGCTCTCGACTACAATCGCCCGTCAATCCGTAATGGAGGGCCGCACTTTAGCGATTGCCGCATTCAACACCAAGCTCGATGACAATTTCGAAATTGTTGCCAATAGCGACGAAGAACGCGACGCCATTGCCAAAGGTATGGCTGCTACCGAGAAGCGCATCGAGGGTGATATGTGCCCCTACAAAGCCGCTAGTCAGCGTGACACGGATGACATCATTAGCCCTGACGAAATACGTCCGTGGCTAAGTTGTTTGATTGAGGCTTCATACCAAGCGCAGTCTAACCGCCGTGTCAAGAATTCACGCATTTGGTCTATGCATGATATCGCCGCTTTACACGGAGATGCGTAATGCAAATGCTGTTGTTGCTTAAAGATGTCGACGGAGTGCCGTGCTTATGTTCACCGGCAGTCGGAACACTAGTCGCGCTCGCGAACAACAACGAAATCATTAGCGCAAACGATGTCGTTGCCGAAATCAGTATCTTAGGCGTTCGGCATCCGTTAATCGCGCCTGCCGCCGTGCAACATCGCATCGCATTCGCCGATGACCTCAATCTCTCGCAAGGGGTTGCGTACCAGCAAGTGATTGCATCCCTAGCTACTGTAGCAGAAGGTGCCGAAAGCGCGACTGAAGTTGCGAGTGAAGATTTATCTGAACTTTGTATTCTTTCTCCGCAAGCCGGTCGCTTCTATCATCGGCCAGCGGCAGACGCCGAGGCCTTTGTCAGTGCCGGAGAGACTATTAGCGCCGGTAAAACTATTGGTCTTTTAGAGGTCATGAAAACGTTTAGTCCAGTAAAATGGAACCCGGCCCCAGGAAATCCTCAAACCGCTGTTGTCGGAAAATATCGCATTGCTGATGGTAACGATGTTGAAGATGCACAGCCATTACTTGACCTCGACGTCTCTAGTTAATGTTATCCGAAAGCCTAGTGTTGATACTGACGCAAATCTTTGCAGCCGCAAGTTTGGCGCTAATGGTGGTACAGCTTCTTGCTTCCCGCAAATCGCGCCGCCGCGCCGATGAGTTGCTCTCGCAACTAGAAGTAGGACGCCGCGAATACCGCCTGATGCAATATCGCGCGACAAACAACAAGCACTTGATGGAGATATCCAGCATTTTCATTGGTAGCACGCAATCAGGCCTCGATGATGCTGTTCACTCTGCCTTGCAGCTGATTGGTGGGTTTTACGAAGTAGAACGAGCGTCAATTTTATTGCTCGATGAAGATGAAGGCAGCTTTTCATGCATTAACGAATGGTGCAAGAGCGGCGTCAGCAAGCATATCGAAGAATTACAAGATCTAAGCATTAAAGACTATCCCTGGTTGTGTGACAAAACAAAATCGCGCATCCCAGTTTTGATTAACAGTGTCAATGATGTACCGCGCAGTAGTAAGGCTTTGCGCATGCAGATGCATGAGGCGGGGACAAAGTCCATGATGGTGGTACCACTGATTAACCGCGATCACGTTCTTGGTTGCCTACGCATTGAAGCGACCTTGAGTGAGCGTCAATGGTCAAGTTCTGAGCATGAGGGTTTCAATCTAGTTGCCGAGATTCTTGCTTCTGAGTTGTCGCACCTCCAAGCTGAACAGGATATTCGCGACAATCAGCGCAACTTTCAAAACATGATTGCTTATGCCCCTGTGGCGATGTTCGTGTTTAATTGCAAAGGTATCGTGCAGTACGCCGAGGGTCGAGCACTTGCCCGCGCCGGATTTATCAGCTCACACCTTCTAGGGGCAAAAGCGGATACTGCTTTCGAGGGCAACCAAACCTTTATTGAATCTTTAACTCGCGCACTTGGCGGAGTTGACTTTCACGCTGCTTTAAAACTGGGAAATCGCGACTTCGATGGTCACTTCACCCCTGTGATCGACAGTAATTCTAAGGTCACATCGGTCGTCGTGACAGCAATTGATATTAGCGACCGTGCACAATTCGAAGAACGACTTGCCAAAGAAAAACTTTATGACAACGTAACGGGTTTACCGAACCGCAACCT
>JAQWRF010000159.1 GCA_029243845.1 Planctomycetota bacterium
ACATTGACCGATTGCGGAAAGTTCTCGCTGTCAGATTGCAGTTTTTCAGCGAACTCTTGTTCGTAACCTGAATAGTTTTTTACGATAGCGTGTGGGTTAGAAAAATTAACCGTTACCACTTCGACGCCATCTATAGTTATAGAATCATATTCAAAATCTGAAGATACGTAAGGCAGTTCAAGCTCTATATCGTCATCTACTTTGCTCCAGGATATTTGATGACCGGCCATTTCAAAGACACCCTCATCTAAGTTGCTAGCAACGGCCGCCAAGCGCAAGCCATTAAAGCAAGCGTCACCATCACTGCCGTCGGCGTTGTAGATGCTGAGTTTGACGCCGTCTAAAACCAATAAGCCGTCAATATCCATATCTCGGCATTGATGAAGGACTAAGCCCGGAGAAAGATCAGAAGCGGCCATTGCGCCCGCATCGATTAAAGCGAAGCGATTCCCGCAACCATCACCGACTAACACCTTCATTACTTTTTATTGTAAGCGTCTAGCCCGGCTTGCAAGAAATTGCTGAACTTTACAGGGTCGGGGTCATACCCCGGGAAAGTGATTAAAGTTTCGTCGTCACGAGGGTCGATAATCGCATAAAAGGGCTGTGCGATTTGGCTGAAGCGCTCGATCTGCAATTTGGTATTGAACGCGCCATGAGGAGGTTTGTCGACCCACAATTCGCCACGAGTAAACTGCTCCAGCAATGGCCTTACATCAGCGTGTGGGAAAATCTCGTATTCCATGCGGCGACAGTTCACGCAGGTAACACCGGTAAAATCGATAAACAGTGGCGTTTCGGACTCTTTAGCCATCGCGAAAGCCTCGGTGTAGTCTTCAACCCACGACAAGTCTGCAGCACCGATTTTATGCCCATTCTCGTCAACGTGGTTTAAGCCATAATCCTTCGGTGGCAAAAAAGCTAGTACCGCACCGGGGTATTGATGATCGCGATCGCCGGCGCCCTGGAACATGCTTACCACTAAAATCAAAAGCAAGCCGGCAAACAGACCGCGCCCTGGGGTCGCCTTTGGCTTTTCAAAATCATAGGGCAGTTTGTAGAACCCGAGCATATAGAGCGCCCATGCCAAAGTTATTATTCCGGAAATGGACAAAGCGACTGGCCAAGTAAGTATTTGCCAATCCCAAAACAAATCACTGTTTGAAAAGAACTTAACAGCGGCAACCAGTTCAATAAAACCAGCGCAAATCTTTACCGTGTTCATCCAGCCACCCGCGTTTGGCATAGACTGAATGCGTGACGGGAATAGTGCCAAGAAAAAGAAAGGTAAAGCAAAGCTCAAGCCATAAACAAACATGCCACCAATTAGATACGGCAAACCCATTTGTAGGCCAAGCACAAATATTGCGCCAACGAAACCTACCGTACAAGTAAATGCCGTAATGCTAAACGCAATCGCCATCAGCATCACCGGAAGATATCCACTCTTCGTAACGCCATCTGCTTGTTTCTTAGAGGCGAAATCAGCCAGAAACTTGGGTGGCTGTATCTCGAAAAAACCAAGCAATGAAATACCCAAAACCGTGAACAGCAAGCCTATGGCTAAGTTTACCCATGGATTAGAGCCAATCATGTTTGCGCCACCGGGGCCTAACACTAGTGCTGCGCCAACGCCAATGCCAGCAAATGTAAAAACAATACCGCTTGCATAAGCCGTAGCATTAGCTAGCGGCGTGCCTTTACCTGACTCAGCTCGTTTTGTGAAATACGAAATAGTTACCGGAATCATTGGGAACACGCAAGGCGTCAGCAATGTCGCGAGCCCCGCCGCAATCGCAGCAAAAATAAATTTCCAGAAGTCTGTTGGAAGACCGCCCTCACCGGAAAAATCTCCGCTGGAAATAGAACCTGTAACTCCAGACGGTTTCTCAAACACTTTAGTCTCTTGAGGAAGGCATACAGAGTCATTACATGTCTGCCACGTCATAGCAAAAGAAAAATCGTTAGGCACTTCATCGCCAAACTTTATTTTTGCGCTGTACTTAAATGCACCCTCCATAAACAAGTACTGCAATTTCATATTGCCAATACGTTCGAGGTGTGGGATTGGCTCAGTTGCAGACGACAAAGCCTGACTTATTTCAACGCCAGCACCTTCTACTATTAATTGCAACGGCACACCCAACTCAGCGTCTTGATCCGTACCGTAGATATGCCATCCGTCTTCAACCTCGAAACTGAAGACCAGTTCAACTTCAGAGTTAGGAGCGAACGCGCCACTAGCCTCGGCACTGACACTAACCTGACCGTGCAGCAAGTCTTTCAAACCAGGTTTGACATTTATCTTAGCCAACACCCGACTTGTCTTAACTGGCAAACACTGCTGGTCGTTACATATTTGATAAGTAACCTCGGCTACTAAAGTCTTTTCACCCTCTTCGGCATTAACCCTTACCGGTACCACAAAGGACGGAGACCCAGCCTGCCACAAGTAGACGAGTTCCATGTCGCCGGCGCCTAGAACGTGGCGCTGGGCTGCCTGGGATGACTTTAAGTCACCGGCTGCCTCGAAGCTGCCTCCCTTGATCGTAATCGATACTGGAATGCCAAATTCAGGGTTTTGCAGCGGGTCATAAATGTGCCAACCATCTTGTATATCAGCAGTTATAACTAAATCGACTACGCTGCCAACTGCAACAGAATCACTAGCAAAATGCGCGGTAAAAGTGGCTTTTTCGACCTGCGGAAGACCAAGCTGCGACGCAAACATGGTCGCTAGAAGTACTAGTGTGCTCATAAAACTATTTTACGACCAAATGTGCTAAAAGATAGCTAAAAGTAGGATGGTAGGCGATAAGGGACTCGAACCCCTGACCCTCTCGGTGTAAACGAGATGCTCTAGCCAACTGAGCTAATCGCCCTACAGGCCGGAGATTCTAGAATAGCCACCACATTTAGGGAAGACCCCCCGCTAACTTTTTCATGAGCAATCAAAATTCACTAGTCATTCGCTACGGCGAACTCGGACTCAAAGGTGGTAACCGCAACACCTTCGAACACGCTTTATGCGACAACCTCAAAGTTGCTCTTAAAGATGTGCCTGGTTTCAAAACTAGTCGCCAGCGTGGACGTATAACTTGTAACGCAGACATAGATCTCACACCATTTGCTGAACGTGCCTCTAAAGTGTTTGGTATTACTTCGGTATCTCCAGCAACGACTACTTATCTCGATGCAGATTTAATTGTTGCGCGCACCATCGAATGTGTGAGCGAAGCGCTAATCAGTGATTTCGCCGGACGTGATCAAGTATCGTTTCGCATTACAGTAAAACGCGCGAACAAACAGTTTCCGCTGCGCTCGCGTGAGTTAACGCAAAAAATTGCTGAGGCCGTATTGCCTCTGCATCCGCAACTAAAAGTGGATTTGCAGAACGCCGAACTAAATTTGGAAGTGGACATCCGCGAAGAGTTGGCTTCCGTGTTTGCACGTCGCCATAAAGGTTACGGTGGTTTACCCGTCGGTTCGATGGGACGCGGCATGTGTTTACTTTCTGGCGGAATCGACTCACCCGTAGCAGCATGGATGTGCATGAAGCGTGGCATGCGCATGGAGTTTATAAGTTTTTATAGCTTCCCTCATGTTGGGCCACAGACGCGCGAAAAAATTATTCGCTTAGCTGAAAAGGTTGGCGAGTATCAACCGCGCACCATCCTGCACATGATTCCATTCGCCCCGTATCAAGAGGCCATCCGCGATAACTGCCCGGCTTCATACCGCACGGTTTTATATCGCCGCGCTATGCAGCGCATTGCAACGGCAATGGCTAAAAGAAACCGCTGTAAAGCGCTCATTACGGGCGAATCGCTGGGTCAGGTGGCTAGCCAAACCATGCAAAATATTGCGGCGATTGAAGACGCATCGGGACTACCAGTGCTGCGTCCACTTATCGGCATGGATAAGACCGAAGCAATCGAGTTGGCAAAACGCATAGGAACTTTCGAGCTTTCGATACAGCCGGTGCCCGATTGTTGTACTGTATTCCAACCGGAAAGCCCGGTCATCCATGGCTCTGCTGCCGAGGCTCAACTTGCTGAAGCTGATCTCGACATAGCCAATTTAACTTACGCTGCCGTTACAGGCGCCGAAAAACTCGAATTCCCTGAAAGATCATGCGCTCAAATAACTTAGTTTACTTTCTCGCAGCAGCCATGCTTAGCTTGACTGCTTGCGGTGGTGGCACAACAACCAAAGCCCCAGACACTTCCGCTACCGTCGCTGGTACTGGCCCGCAAGTTTCAAACACTGCGCCACCTCCACCCGCGCCGCCAAAGCCAGGTGCTAACGAAACTCTTTATGTCGCTCACGTCGTTGACTCGGTGACAGGCTACCCCATCGGTGGTGTGTTTTGTTCTCTGCTAAAAACAATCCCTGAACCTGACTATATGCGTAAGCCAAGACGCGCTGACGTGGTTCACGAATATAAAACACCTAAGCATGGTCAATATCACGCCGTGGTCGAAGCGGACGGTAAAAACAAGTATTTGTTAATTGCTGGCCATGGCTTCCAACCATTCATTACTGAAATGGGTCCCTCCACGCCCGGCGGTGAGCACATCAAAATAATCTCAGCGACCATTTTGCCAATGGTGACTTTCGTGGTTCGCTCCCCCAATGGCGATCGCACTGACGAAGGAGTTTTCACAATGAAGCCGGCTGAAAGCGATGCCAATATTGGTAAGCGCGCAGGCAGCTCAAACGCTGGCACCACCGAGCGTCTTGATCACCTCGGAGAAGTGACTGTCAACCGACCATACGGAAAGTACTACATGATCGTTAACGACAGCAAAGGCCATTTCAGATACTACGGTATTTTCGACTGGAATGCAGAAGCTGCGAAAACACGGAAGCATAAGATTCAGCTACCGGACAAATCGATGGCCAGACCTGACTGGTACAAATAGCATTTAATCCCATAAAAAAACAGCTGCTTGACGCGTCAAGCAGCTGTTTTCTGTTTTAAAGTGGCGAGGAAGACGGGACTCGAACCCGCAACCCCAAGCTCGACAGGCTTGTGCGCTAACCAATTGCGCCACTTCCCCACCTAAGGACGGAAAGTATATATGCGACATGGCAGGTCGGTCAAGATTTTAGTTATTATTCTTTAGATTTAGCCTCGTCCCAGAGTGCGTCCATCTCTTCAAGAGTTGCGGAGCCCAGCTTGTCCCCGAGTTGCTGTTCGACGTGATTAAACCGTGATGTGAAGCGCTCGACCGTACCACGTAGCGCCATCTCGGGTTCTATCTTTAACTTGCGCGCCATGTTGGTTAAAGCGAATAACATATCGCCCATCTCATCACTGATGCGCTGCTTGTCACCACCAGCGATAGCCTCTTGCAGCTCAGCCCACTCTTCTTCAACCTTAGCCGTTGGGCCTTGTAGATCGGGCCAATCAAAGCCAGAGTTTGAAGCCTTCTGGCCCACTCGGTAAGCCCTCAACAATGCTGGCAACGAGGATGGCACCCCAGATAGCGCCGATTTCTCTTCACCCTTGTCCACTTTTTCTTGCTTCTTTATTTGCTCCCAGTTTTTTAGCACTTCGCCATCATCAGCGACTTCAGTTTCACCATAAACATGCGGGTGGCGTCTGATTAATTTCTCACAAACATTGTCGCACACTTCAACGATGCTAAAACTATCGTCGTCTTGAGCAACGCGCGCCACCATAAAAGCACCCATCAACAAATCGCCTATCTCTTCGCAAGTATTCTCATTATCCTTCTTTGCAACAGCGTCAGCAAACTCGTGACACTCTTCAATTAAATGCGGGGTAAGAGAAGCAACAGTTTGCTTGCGATCCCATGGGCAATGAAGCCTTAATGTATCAACCAACTGCACCAACCGGGCAATGGCCTGCAATTGTTCATCAGGAACTTCTCTCTCTATCAAATCTGTCATGCCAATATTGTAACGCCTCCGAATGCAGTTTATTTTCTGCGCATTATGAAGTGCGGTCCTATTGGATAGATATCAAACTCTTCACCCTCAGCGACAAACCCGCAATGTTGATAGAACTTAAGGGCCGAGGTGCGGGCGTTACACCAAACTCCACCTGATTCCGTATTTAGAAAGTAATCGATGAGTCGCTCACCATGGCCTTGGCGGCGATGTGCTTCATCTATTGCCATTCCGCGCAACCGCCATTTAGAATCTTGACTTGGCTCGGGCATGAAAGTAGCGCAGCCAATACCTTCACCATTCTGCGTTAATAACAAATGAATCGTATCAGGATGCTCATCGATACCTGGCATGCGTTCGGTGCCCACCGGTTGGCCGACACGCAAATTGCGATGGCGAATCTCGTAGAGGGCAGCAGCTTCAGCTTGAATGATTTCTAAAGACATAACTCTCGCTGTGCTTGGCTGCGGAGGCGGCAGGAGTCACACAATTCGCATGGTGTGCCGTGTTCATCGGGATCATAGCAACTGATGGTTTTACCAACGGGCACCTGCAGCCGATGCGCAAGTTTTAGAATTTCTACTTTCGTCAAATTCAGTAATGGCGTGTAAAGGCTTATCGGGCGCCCCTCAACCCCTTCTCGTGTAGCCAAATTCGCTAACTCACCAAATTTATGAACGAATTCAGGGCGACAATCGGGGTAGCCTGAATAATCTAAGGCATTAACACCGATGCCAATTTGGCAAGCACCAACAGCCTCCGCTAAGCCTAATGCCAGTGACAAGAAAATCGTATTACGTGCTGGCACATAAGTGATTGGGATATCAGCATGCACAACGTCGGTACTGTCTTTTGTTTTCGGCACGCTTAACGTTTCATCCGTCAATGCCGACCCGCCGAACGCGCGCAAATCAAGTTTCATCACTCGATGTTCATTTACCCCGACTTCGTGCGCAATGACAGCGGCCGCCTTTAACTCGACAGAATGACGCTGACCATAGTCGATACTCAATGCCGTAACCTGAAAGCCATCGCGAATAAGACACGCAGCAACGGTTGCAGAATCTAATCCGCCCGAAAGCAAGACAACTGCGCGTTTTGGGGACTCCTTCGATGTGGCCATTACTTTATAATAACGCCGCACCGGCCCTAGCCCAACCCATTACTGAATCATGTCACGCGACCAAGAAAAACAACTCATCCTCGATGCTCTCCGTGTCGTGCAAGACCCAGACCTTCATAAAGACATCGTCACTCTTGAATTTATCAAGAATTTGGCGGTTTGTGATGGCATCGTCAAGTTTGATTTAGAGTTAACAACTCCGGCTTGTCCGGTTAAAGATCAACTCAAAGCGGAAGCGGAAGCGGCCGTCCTGGATCTCGATTTTGTCTCGCAGGTGACGATTAACCTCACGGCAAATGTAAAGACTTCGCTGCCGCCCTCAAACAAGCTTGGTGGCAATGTCAAAAACGTCATCGCTGTTACCTCGGGTAAGGGTGGAGTTGGTAAATCGACCTGCACGGTAAACATCGCCACCGCACTAGCGGCGACGGGCGCTAAAGTTGGCATTTTAGATGCCGACGTCTATGGACCCAATATCCCAGTAATGATGGGGGCCACGCGCCGCCCAGAAGGCAAAGGCAAAACGCTTTACCCGGTTAAAGAGCATGGAGTCAAAACGATGTCGGTCGGTTACCTCATCGAAGACGGCCAGCCGGTAATGTGGCGTGGCCCGATGCTGCACCGCGCACTTGAACAATTCCTGCAAGATGTAGAATGGGGAGAGCTTGATTATTTATTGATAGATATGCCTCCGGGCACCGGTGATGCACAACTTTCAGTAGCGCAGTTGGTGCCATTAACCGGCATCGTAGTGGTGACCATGCCGCAAGAAGTTTCGCTGACCGATGTGCGCCGCGCAATGGGAATGGCCGTTGAAGTGAAAACTCCGGTGTTGGGCGTAATTGAAAATATGACCGGAGAGATGTTCGGCAAAGGTGGCGGCGAACAAATTGCAGATGCCTTCGATGCGCCATTCTTGGGTAGCGTGCCACTGCAAGTTGAATTGCGCAAAGGTGGCGATGCAGGCGTGCCAACTTTTGTTTCTGATCCTGATGGCCCTATTGGCACAATGTTCAGTGATATCGCAGGCAAAATAGCTGCTGAGGTCTCAAAGCGCCAAGACTCCGTATTGCCGGTATTAGAGGTTTAATTTAACTAACCTACGGGAGAATCGCGCGTAACATATACACATGAAGCGCATTCTCCCTCTGCTTGTCATAGCTGCCGCCCTTATCGGTGGCGCGATTTTCCTGTTTTCTGGCACTCCACAGACTGCTGATGTGCCCGATGAGGTTGCTGTCAGTGAACGCACTCAAATCGAAGCTGCTGGGCAGTTAAACAATGTCACCACCCGCGCCGTCGATATTGACGATGAATGGCTTGATTACCGCGCAGAAAAGATTGGCGCTGGCGATTATGGGCTAAACGGGCTAGTCGTCGATGAAGACGATAAGCCACTCGCTGATATCTGGGTCGCAGCTTACTCAACACCTTACCCATTCTTCGATTACGAGCTCAACATGTCTGAGGCATTATCAAGCCCAATGAGCCTCGACCTCGAGCCTTTGGCTTCGGTGATGTCTAACGAAAAGGGCGAGTTTAATTTACAAGGTGTCCCCGGACGAGTGATTTATGTAGTTGCTCGTGGCCATAAGTATCTTACCAGTGGGCGCCAAGAAGTGCGCACTTCGTCACTGACTAGTGAAGAGCCGGTGATCATTAATACGATGCTGGGCGCTGAGCTGAGTGGCCGCATTATCGATGACAGTGGTTCACCCGTTGCCGGAGCAGAAGTTATTGTATTGCCTAACTTAATGTACGCGTTGCAAGCTGTGCGCACAGGTAACATTTTCTTTGAGCGTACTTTTGCCGATAGCTCCGGAAGCTTTAAATTAGATGCAGTTCCTGCGGGCACTAGGTTATCCGTTTTGTCGCTAGGTGCGCCAACCGAACCGGGTATTAAAGATATTGGCCCCTACTCTAAAAACGCATCCGCCTTCGAGAGCATTAAGTTGCTCGACACCGGCAGCATGTCCGGCTTCGTGGTCGACGAAGATGGCCTTGCTGTTGCAGGCGCTGAGGTACTAGCTATACCGATTGACCTGCGGTTATTGCCTGCAGTGGCGCGAAACATCCCTGGGTGGTTTGCGATGACAAACGCTAGTGGCGAATACAAATTTCCAGATTTGCCGCGTCGTGGATATGCCCTCTTCTCCCAAAGCATTGATGGTCGTGCAGCACCGATAAGTGCTACCCTGAGCGGAGATTACGCCGAAGTCGCGTCTAATCTAGTAATCAAGTCTAAAGAAAAGATTAAAGGCCGTGTCGTAAACGCCGAAGGAGATCCGATTGCAAATGCCCGCGTATTCCTCAATAGCATTCCTTCCCTAGAAAACGAAGGTTCGTGGAACTCAATTCCTTCTGCGAGCTCCATGCTCATTGGTATGGCCAAGGAAGTGTTACCTGAGTTGTTGCCTAAAGATATTTTCGTCAACACCGGCAGTGACGGGCGCTTCGAGTTATCGGCATGGGAAGGCGCAAGCGTTATGGTGATTGCTAGCGGATATCCAAACTCAACATTTGACTTACCAACATTAAATTCTACCGTTTCTAGCTCTCACTCTCAGCACATCGACGGAGTTCATGAAGAAAGCTACTTACTAGCAATGATGGTGCCAGGCTCGATAGAAGGAAAGGTCTATGACTCTAAGAGTGAAACTCCTATAGATTTTTTCATTGTGAATGCTGAGCTGCGGCGGCATGCGTTAAGTGACGATAGTGTCGATGGTGCAACAGGAGCGTCGTGGGGAAATAATTCCGAAAGCGTAGAGATGGAGTTCGTAATGACAGACGACGACGCCATGGAAGTGCCGAGCCCACCGAGCAAATATATGTCTATTTTAAAGCCCGGAGAGGTCGCTGTAACGCCGAAGCAAACCGCGTTAGACAAATTAAAAACTGTAAACCTAAGTGATTCGAAAAATGGAGCGTTTAAGATAGACAATTTAATGCCTGGCCAATGGCGCATCAAAGTCAGCTCAAATGAGTATATACAGCAAAGCATCGATGCTGAGGTCACATCTAAATCCATTACAAAAGTAGATGCGGCGATGTCACATGGTGCCTCGCTAAGCGGTAGAGTTGTCGCACATGGCAGCCTCGACCCTATTCAAGGGGCGATTGTCAGCATGGGATGGAGCAAGGCTAGCGGGTTTGACGCCATCATGAAAAACGGCTTGTCGGGGGCAAACGTGACAGCTTCCGACAAAGATGGGAATTTCACCTTGCGGGGTATCGCGCCCGGAATGGAATGGTTATCGGTAACAGCCGAGGGTTACTCCGATACTGCGATTAAGGGTAAGCCGCTAGAGGAAGATGAGGATAGAAGTGACGTTACGATTAAAGTCCGTCAAGGCGCGATCATTCAAGGCATTGTTTACGATCGCCATAACCAAATTCTGGCGCAACGCATGGTTGGTGGGTTTTCTACGGATAGCGAAGATTTTTGGCAGACCACCTCTGATGAAAATGGTGCCTATCAGGCCAAAAACATCAAACCAGGTAATTACTTTGTAGTTTCAGCAGCTCTTGATGCAAACTCGCTGATGCAGGGCGACATGTTGGCCGTCCTCAATGGCGGCCGAGTCTTGAGTGTCTTTGCCAAAGAAGGCGAGACCGTCGAATTAGATATCATCGACTTGTCGGCAGGTGGCTGCAAACTTAAAGGTAAGTTAACGGACAACGGACAACCCGTGAAAAATGCGGCCCTATTCTGTATGGCCGGCGGTGCCTCGATGTTTGATTTGCGCATGGCTTCGGCGAAAACCGACGAGAACGGCGAGTTCGAATTTCAATCGTTGGCACCCGGAGAATACACGTTGCAAATAAATTCCGATGTTTTCTCAGGCACGGTACCGTTCGAGGCGCCTGATGCTCCTGAAGATTATCAACTCCTCGAAACTCCACAGGGCATAGTGCGCGGACAAATCGTTTCTGAAAGCAGTGGCCAACCTCTGGAGGGTATCAATGTCCGACTCGAAAAAGAAGATGGGCCAAGCGGCATGATGGGCATGATGTTCAGTCGCGGCGATTGGAACAATAATACCGACGAGAATGGTCAGTATGAAATAACCGGTGTCTCGCCTGGAAAGTACCACATTAATGCCGAGCAAGGTTGGTGGGGACGCGATGAAGATAATGGATCAGGTTCAGTCGGCAAAAAGCGTTCGGCTTCCTTTCAAGTAGGCATGCATGCCACGGTTCAAGCAGAAACGCTGGCATTACCTATTGCCGCAGCCATGCGTATCAGCGCCACCACCAGCGATGG
>JAQWRF010000217.1 GCA_029243845.1 Planctomycetota bacterium
CATTAAGAATGTCTGTAGGCAACTTAACGCAATGGAACCAACGCGTAACTATCAAGACGGCCTCATTATTTTCATAACTTGAAAGCAATGCGTCATCCGTACCGTTACATAGCAAGCACTCGCGAAGCACTAGCAACGGGCGGCGATCATCGCCTGCAACTGTGTAGTAAGCTTCTTGCTCTGGAAGAGCGGCCTCTATCTTTGCTGCAATAGTTGCGTTGGCGCCTTTGGCCTCGTCGCGCTTATAGATGTTATGAGTCGGGAAATCCCACTTTAGCTTCATAATCTCTTTAGCCGTTTGACCGTGCGGCGGTAATGGCATTGCTGCGCCACCGCCTGCTGGGGTCGCTGGACCTGCGCCACCACCTGGTGTTGAAGGTGCGCCTGGAACGCCACCACCGGTAGGAGTAGATGGAGAAGCAGGGCCTGCGCCTCCTGGATTTGATGTGTCACCCGGACCCGAGTAACCAGCGCCGCCGCGAGGGCCGCCGCCGCCTCATCATTGAAGCGCGCCAAATGCCGGAGAGCTGAAAACAGCTATGCCGACTAAAGCTAAAGTTGTGCTAATTATTTTTTTCATTATGTTACCTATGTTGGTACACACCAATCTTAACGTATTTTCGCTAATAATTAGTTTGAAAACGAGAAAATTAGCCAATCACAGAGCGACACAATCGCCTTATAGCGATTTACGGCCATTTCAGCGTTTTCGTCATCAGGCTCGTCGTTAATTAAATAGCCGTTGCCAGACCACTTGTAGCTATCGAATCCATCTTGGCGCATATTTGCTAGGCCGCCACCGTAAATCACGAAGCCATCGGCATTGCACCCAAAATGATAGATGCTGTTGTCGAGTAGGCTTGTCCCCAGGCCTTTGTAGCCTCTATTCCCCAATCCTGCGGCATGAAACAGGGTGGGGATGACATCTTTATGGCTGCCTGGCGTCAGTGGATTTGCCTGGTATTGCTCGCTGATGGAATCGGGCGTGAGTAATACAAAGGGTACGGCGCGCTTGAGAATCAACTCGCTCTGAGCAAAAGGGATGCCCATGCCAGCGGTGTGGTCGCCGGTGATGCCAATGACCGTGTCGTTTGCGATCCCGCTCGTCTCTAAGTCGTCTAGGAAATGACCCAGCTGGTGATTTGAATATTGATAAGTTAAAATTTGCTGTTGCTGTATGGCGCTTAAATCTTGGTTGCCCGCGGCCAGTTGCAAAAACGATTTGCTCGGGTTTAATTCTGGCAGGTCAAAGTTCGCCGGCAACTGGTTTGGCGGATGATTGGTGGTGGTAAACACAACCATAAATGTAGGACGCTGCGCTTCTTTTAGCCGATCACTTACCGCGCGGAACAAATGCTCATCCCAGAGCCCCCATGGCGCGGCATCTTGTTCTAAGTTTAGTTGGTAGCGCTCTGCAATTTCTTTTTGCCCGACTAGTTCTTTGTAGTTCTGTAAAGGTAAGAACTTGTCGAGGTCGCGCCAGTTTGTTTCTCCGCCATAATAAAAAGCGGTGTCATAGCCTTGGTTGGCAAACAGTGAAGCAGATGAGGTTAGAAAAGTGGCACCTTGACTTGTGCCTTGCGAAAGCTGTTTGGTGTTTGGTCGGTAAGGCAAATTGGTGAATAGACCAAGAATGCTGCCGGCAGAAATATTGTCAGCTGGCAAAAAGCGTTCAAAGAGAACACCGTCGTCAAAATGTTGTTTGGAACTGCCAAGCAAGTCGAAGTCGTTGTCTTGGAAGCGCAGTAGATGAGTGGCGAAACTTTCCATGACCACCAACACTACGTGCGGTTTGCTGTCACTGCTAATTTCGGGTTTAAAATATTGCGTGGGAATCTTGCTGAAGACGGTTTCGCCCTCAAAGACGCTATTGGGAAATAGTTCGCTAAGAGCATCGTCAGCTGTCGCGTAGCCAAACTCTTTGGCTGTCGATAGCTCGCCCTCTTGTATTCGGTTCCAGACCGTTTCGGCAAGCTTCTCAACTGCGTTTTCGCTTACCGAACGCACAAAGTTTGATTGCGGAAAATCTTTGTTAAGTTCGACAAAGACCGGCGTTAGCGATATCGAGCACAGAATAACAGTGCATACTAAATGACAGCTGAAATGCCAATTGAACATTATTTCAACTTGTTTTCTCTCGGGCTGTTTCTCGATATGCAAGAAGTGTGAAACACGAAAGGCGCGGCGCACTACTCGGTAGAGCAAATAGGTGGTCCCGAGAATCATTGCGAAGTACAGGGCCAATGGGTATGTTTCCCAGGCACTAATCAGTACGGCGCTGACGTCGTCTTCAACTGCGCCAAAGGCGAGAATGTTGAAGTGGCTCTGAAAGTAAGAATAATAGATTTGATCAGCGCCAAGTGCGATGAAAATGAATGAAATCACGAAGGTCCAGTATAGTGTCGTACGGGCTAACCAAAGGCCCCAGCGTCTTGCCGTGCGCTGGCGCATCCACAAAAGTGAAAGAGTGGTTGGTAGCGAAATCAATGACAGGATTCGCAAGTCGTGCAATACTCCGAAGGCGAATGCTGAGGGCAAGGCGCTGAAAAAATTGGTAAATACCTCAGGGTGAGCAAACTGAATCGCGAAGAGCAGGCGAAAGCCACTCATGATGATTAGCAGTGTTGCCATCAGCCACCATATGCGTTTGATGGCAGCAAGCAAAGCATTGCGTGGACGTATAGGGTTAGGCATTTAGTTTGATGCAGCTTTCGACAGCAGCGTACCATCCTGTTAATAATTGTTGCTGCTCGTCCTTTTTCATCGTTGGAGTGAAGATGTCGCCGCTTATTGTAACGTCACTAGTGAGGTCTAATAAGCCGTGCCCAATAGCAGCGCAACGTGCAGCTCCCCAGGCGGTTGCTTCAAGGTTGGCAGCCCGCACCACGCGGCATTGCAAAATATCGGCAAGGTGCTGCAACAGCCAATCGTTTGCGGACATCCCGCCATCGACTTTCAACGACTCTGGTAGGTCACCAGAAAAAATGTCATGACATTGATAACTGACAGCTTCGAGCGCTGCGCGGACGATTTCTTTGTGTGTTGTTTTGCTGCTGATGCCAACCATCATTGCGCGCGCATCTGGAGCCCAATGCGGCGCGGCAAGTCCGCTAAATGCCGGTACTAAGTAGACCCCACCAGTGCTATCGATGCTTGCGGAAATTTCTTCACTGTCGCGAGGATTATCGAGGATGCCGAGCGAATCGCGTAGCCACTGCATGGTGCTACCACTTGAAAAAATGCTACCCTCCGTGGCGTAGGTAATCGTGCCTTTGTAACTGAATAAGATTGTTGTTAATAACCCGCTGTCGTTTGGACGGAATACGTCGCCGATGTTTTGTATGGCAAAAGCGCCAGTGCCAAGCGTGCATTTACCATCACCTTTAGCGAGGCAGTTTTGTCCAATGGCTGCCGACTGCTGATCACCAATCAGCGCGCGGATGGGTATGGTTATATCAAATAGCCCATCCGCAGTGGATCCATAATCGTCAATCGAGTTCATGACTCGTGGTAATATTTCTTGCGGAACATCGAACAGCGCGAGTAGCTCCTCGCACCAGCGGTGTTCGACTATGTCAAACAACATTGTTCGCGAGGCGTTAGATGAATCAGTGGCGTGCAGCTTGCCATGGGTTAATTTGTATAGC
>JAQWRF010000256.1 GCA_029243845.1 Planctomycetota bacterium
TCTGAAACAGCTGCGTTGTCTTACGGCATCATGAAAGACGAAGGCGCTATTCCTGACTTAATGGATTTACTTCTAGACACACCTGCCGGTCAAAAGTTGACGGGCGGCACAGAAGTCAGCTCTCGCATTCGTACTTTCGCCGCTTACGGACTAGGCTTAATTGGCCAGTCTTCTAGCTCGGATGAAATCAAAAACTCTATAGCTAACGTTCTTTACGAATTGCTGATTACCGACAAGTCTGCTGTTAAAGACATTCGTGTCGCTTGTGTTATTGCTATTGGTGTACTCGACTTGTCTGAGCCTGCCGATGTAGTGAATAAGCTTTCTGCATTCTTAGATGACGACTCGCGCGACACTTTGGTATTGGCGCACGTGCCGAACACCCTAGCTAAGCTTCTGCGTAACGTGCCTGCCGGAGACGCAACGCGTAACACGGTAATTGATCAGCTTATCTCAATTCTAAAGAACAAGCCTAAGCGTCAAACCCCTATTCGCCAGTCAGCTGTTCAAGCTGTTGGTATGTTGGCAACAGCCGATGACCCGCGCAACGAAGACATCTTCAAGATACTTGATGAGATGTCTGTTAAAGGCCGCGATCAGCAGCTCAAGCATTACACTGCAATTTCAATGGCCTACCTTGGCGCTGCGGATCCTACATGGCGCCCACACGTGACTAAGTTTTTGATGCAGAAAATGAAGAAGTCTAGCACTCTGTACGAACCATGGTGTGGCTTAGCACTCGGTGTTATGGCATTCATGCTTAACACTCAGGGTGAAACCGTGTCGCCTGCTATCCATGAGGCTACCCTTGATAAGTTCAAGAAAGTGAATGCTCCAGGACGCAAGAGCGCCTACGCAATCGCGCTCGGCTTGATGAAGAACGAAGGCGCTAAAGGTGAGCTTCGGGAAGCACTTGGCGACGTTCGCGATTCTGAGTTCCGCGGTTACACCGCAATCTCTCTTGGTTTGCTAAATGCTCGCGAGCACATCGGTTACCTCGGAGAAATTGTTGACGATTCAAAGTACGATCCAGACTTGCTCAAGCAATCTTCCATTGGCCTTGGGCTAATGAAAGATCGCAATGGTGTTACACGCCTTCTCGAATACCTAAATCCTCAGAATGGTCGGACGCCAAAGATAGCTGTGCTATCTGCTGTTGCGACAGCGCTGGGCTTCATCGGTGACAAGTCATGTGTACAACCTTTGATCGAGACACTCTCTAGCCCTAAGCTTGCTGACCTTGGTCGTGCCTTTGCTGCTGTGTCTTTAGGCATGGTTGCAGATAAAGACACCATGCCATGGAACTCTGCTTTCGGTGAAAACCTGAACTATCGCGCTGCTGTTTCAACCTTGATTGACCAAGCAACCGGTACAGGCATTCTAGATATTCTATAAGAAGTCTTTAATCTTTAAGGGCGCTCATTCTTGCAATGAGCGCCCTCTTTTTTATTAAAGATAACAGTTACGCATCGTCGTCAAATTCAAACTCGGCAAGCAACTCATCAAAGACAATCATCAGCATGTTTTTGCTTTCGTCTCGTACCAACACTTGGCGTTGTTC
>JAQWRF010000287.1 GCA_029243845.1 Planctomycetota bacterium
GGAGTTCGCTAAAGATACGCTAATAGCCAAGGTGCCTGGGTAATCATGTGCTAGGCCATGCGCGCCATTCCCGCGATAAATATCATTGACGACCAAGTCAGTGGCAAGCCACGATTGCGGAATCACAAAACTATCCAGGCACGCTCTACCGTCGTCAGATTCCTTCAACGGGGATTCCCAGCTAATGACAACCATTAAAGTCTCGTGAATAGCAATCCGCTGCAAAATAATAGAATCGCTAGTCGTGATGTCGAAGCCGCCGCCATCAAGTATCGACACCTTGCCGCGCCAATTATTGATTACCATCGACGGGTAACTCTGCGCCATCGGCTGCCACTGACGCTTGCGAATGTCGCTCAGTACTGAGTCAAGGTGAGCACCACTGCTCGAAATGTCATAACGCGCCACCTTAACAGCCGCTAAAGGCTCGATGCTCTTAGCTATAAATGATGCGGCGGCGTCAGATTGAAACTCACCAAAATAACTCGGCAAATTAATGTCGAACTCGTGGCCCTGTTGAAAACTGCAGAGGGCGATTAAGCCAAGTAGGCTGAACATCTAAGCAGATTCGCGTTTATCGCCAGTGATTTGTTCTAGCAAAACGCCGACGCATGAATTCTTTATCATCTCGCCGGTGATAACGAAGCGCATGGGCTCGCCGTCGTAATCTGGCAAGCTAAACATGAGGTCTTGCAAAGTGTTCTCAACAATCGAACGCAGTGCGCGTACGCCCGTGTTGCGGCTATGAGCTAGCGTCGCAATTTCTTTCAGGGCGTCTGCAGTAAATTCGAGCTGGTGACCTTCCATCGCAAAGTACGCCTGGAATTGACGAATAATCGCATTCTTTGGCTCGGTGAGAATGTGCACCAAGTCTTCAGCGCATAACGAATGTAGGTGCGCATGAATAGGTAAGCGACCCACGAACTCAGGAATCAAGCCAAAATCAACTAGGTCGCGAGTCTCGAGCAACGGCACCAAACGATCACGTTCTGCTAGGTCTTCCGATTTGGCTGCAAGACCGACCGTGTTTTCGTTCTCGTGAAAACCGATGGCAGCTTCGCCGACACGTTTGCCAATGATGTCTTCAATGCCAGAGAATGTACCACCAACAATAAACAAGATGCCGGAAGTGTCGAACTGGATGAACTGCTGTTCAGGATGTTTGCGTCCGCCTTGCGGGGGAACATTTGCCACCGAGCCTTCAAGGATTTTCAGTAGTGATTGCTGGACGCCTTCACCAGAAACATCGCGAGTAATGCTTACATTTGAAGTAGTACGCGCAATCTTGTCAATTTCGTCGATGTAAATAATGCCGCGCTTTGCAGTTTCGAGATCAAAGTCACAAGCTTGTAGCAGTTTCAGCAAGATGTTCTCTACGTCTTCGCCGACATAACCCGCCTCGGTTAAAGTCGTGGCATCGGCAATAGCGAAAGGTACGTTGAGGATCTTTGCCAGAGTACGCGCGAGCAAGGTCTTGCCAGAGCCAGTTGGTCCGACTAGCAACACATTCGATTTCTCGAGTTCGACGTCTGCCCATTCAGGCTTTTCGCCGCTAATCTCATCGAGCTTGACTTCAGACTGTAGACGCTTGTAGTGGTTGTGAACAGCAACAGCCAAAACACGCTTGGCCGTTTCTTGGCCATAAACATATTCATTAAGGCGCTCGGTGATTTCGCGCGGGCTCAGGAAGGAGTCTACATCGAAGTTCGAGGTCGCAGAGGTAGCCTCTTGAATACGTTTGTCCTCTTCGTTGAGGATGCTATTACAGATATCAATGCAATCATTGCAGATATAAACGCCCGGTGGGCCTGCAATCAAAGAGTCGACGTCACCACGCACTTTCTCACAAAAAGTACATGATTCACCGCGTGCGTTGTCACTGGACTTACTCATGCAAATATTGTATCACAAAATTTGCTGTTTAGACGCCAAAGATTAAGCTGTTATCGGCCGATAATCTTGTCAACTAGACCAAATTCAACAGATGCTTCAGCCGACATGAAGTTGTCACGGTCGCAAGCTTTCTTCATGGCTTTGGCAGTCTTGCCAGAATGCTTGGCGAGAATGTCCATTAAAGTGTCATTGAGGTGTTCCATCTCTTTGTACTGGATACCGACGTCAACCGTTTGACCCTGGGCACCACCTAAGACTTGGTGGATCATGACCCGTGAGTTAGGCAAGATAGAACGCTTGCCTTTTGTTCCGCCAGCCAGTAGTACTGCACCCATCGACGCAGCCTGCCCAATACAAGTAGTTGCAACATCACATTCGACTAACTGCATGGTATCGTAAATCGCCAAACCGGCAGTTACGGAACCGCCAGGTGAGTTGATATACATTTGTATATCTTGTTGTTTGTTCTGCTTAGCCAAGAACAGCAACTGTGCCACGATAACGTTTGCAACGTCGTCGTTAACGCCAGTTCCCATGAAGATGATGCGGTCTTCGAGAAGTCGACTGTAAAGGTCGTAGGTACGCTCTCCGCGCGCAGTCTTTTCGATGACGTAAGGAACCGAGTATGCCTCGGGTGAAGTAGGCTGTGAATGAGTCATGTCGTAAATCTAGCGTTAAGCCTTGACAGAATCAACGGCTTCTGCCTGATTTGCTTCAAGAACTTGCTGAACAATGTGGCTACGGACCTTAGATTCGTGAATCTCAGAGCGTAAATCGTCTTCCATGTTTTGTGCCTTGTAGAACTTTTTGACCATTTTTACATCCATGCCTTGCTGGGCAGCTATGCTGCGGTAGGCCATGTCGAGATCTTTGTTGTTGACGCGTATTTTCTCTTGTTGACCAAATTTACGTATGATAAACCAGTCTTGCAAGACTTTCTCAGAATCGTCGCGGAGGTCATCGCGTTTCTTGTCCACTTCTTTTTGCGCTTCTTCTTCCGAAGCACCTTGCTGTTGCATTTGCTGCTGCTGACGTTGTCCTGCTTGCTCAGCTTGCTCGTCAATCATCTTCGACGGCAAGGCGAACGGGTTCATGTCGTAAACGGTGCGCAAGATCTCGGCAGCCTGACGTTGCCGCTCTTGCTGCTCGTTGTCGAGCATGATGCGTTCGCTCAGACGCTCGGATAGAACCTCTTCCGTCTCGAGGCCGAGAGCTTCGGCAACTTCACTCGGAGAGGCGACGCGCGCTTTCTGTATCTCTTTGACCGCGATGCTCGCGGAACCCGTCTTGCCAACCCAGTCCGCATTCTCGAAGCCTTCTTTGAATTCTACTTCTAATTCAAACTCACTACCGGCGGTGGTGCCAGTAAGTGCAGCATCAAACTTTTCTGCATCAGAACCGTAAAGCGGAGATCCAAGCACAAAGCGTAATCCCTCGTTCACTTCGGAAGAGTCGCCTTCATAGTTATAAGTCAAGTCGACTAAAGCACAGTGTGCGTCGTCGAGTGTGCCATCTTCTACAACATCGAACCGTTGGTGGTTAGACCCCAATGTTTGCAGTGCTTCTTCTAATTGCTCACTTGAAGCAGTCGTGGCTTCGCTAGTCACACTAATGTCACTGAAGCTAGGCAAGACAACCTGTGGCATCGTGTCCACGCTGAACTCGAAGCTCAGAGGTTTACCTTCTTCAATTTCAACGGTAGAGCCATCGATTTCGTGCATGCGTAAAACTTCGTTACGAAGCCCAACAGCAGCAAGGGCATCTTGTGAGATATGCTCAATCAAATGATCTTTAGCATGCTCGAGTAGGCTATCACCATACATTGAGCGCAAGACAGAAGCCGGGGCCTTACCCGGGCGGAAACCTGGGATTTTTTGCCCACGCGAAGCATCTTGATAGGCGTGGTCGATTTCTTGTGTAACGCGCTCTGAAGGAACAGTTACGCTAATTTTGTACTCGCAGGGGCCACTTTCAGTTTTAGTTGCTTCGATTGGATGGTTCTTTGACACTTTAATGGGTGGTTTGGTTTAAAAACGGTCATGCATTGTCGCTTCGCGTTGAGCAATTGTCTAGCTGTCTAGACTAAATAGCGCGATGAAGTTGTCGCGGTCGAGGTAGGGCGCAAATTCACTATACTTCCCGACCTCTTTTAGCTCGATAATGGATAGTCCCGATGCATTGAGCCAATCAAATGCCACGGATGGGCGCTTGGCGCCAGCAGCCGCGCGGGCTGCCCACACGAAATCGTCGCGTTTCATACGGCGGCGCACCTGTTCGTTCTTTACGCCCTTCTTATAAGCTTTGTCAAAAACATGATAGGCTTCGGAATGTAACCCGAGTTTGACCTGCATGCTGCCGAGGTTGACGGCGGAAGGCCAGCCTCCGTTGTTGTCGCGATATTCTTGCTCTGGCTTGTCTAGCAAATGCTTCGTACCCTTGCGGTCGCCCATGCGATGCAGACTGTACGCAATGTCTTCAGCAAGGCGATGCGTTGGCTCTGCCTTCAAAAAACGCTGATATTTATTTTGGTGACGGGACCACTTGAAAACTTTTGCGCCAGCCTCAAAAGCAAGGACTGCAAGTCGATTCACCTCGAGCGATTTTGGCTCTAGCCCATCTTCGATCGATTCTGTGATGAAGTAGGCCGCTGTATCGGGTTGAGGATATGCTGCGAGTAGAGTGAGTAGTCCGACGCGAAACTCTTTAGAGGTTATTTCAAAAGCGGCCGGGGCAATGAACAATTCGCCGTTGAATTCGCGCTCCGCCAAAATGCCAAAGATGGC
>JAQWRF010000288.1 GCA_029243845.1 Planctomycetota bacterium
TGTGTGGTTGGCAAAAACTCTACTGTCGGCGCTGATTGCATTTTGCATGCCAATGTCGTGCTTTACGATAATGTTCATCTCGGCGACGCTTGTGTTATCCAATCCAACACCACTCTCGGCGCCGATGGTTTCGGCTACACCTGGGATGGCACCCAACATTTGCACATGCCACAAATTGGCGGGGTACGCATCGGACGCGGAGTTGAAATCGGCGCGAATTGTTGCATTGATGCCGGTACTTTCGAAGCCACCGAAATTGGTGATGGTTGTATTTTCGACAACCAAGTGCAGATTGGTCACAATAGTAAGATTGGTCGCTTCGTAATAATGTGCGGGCAAGTCGGTATTAGCGGTTCGGCCAGTATTGGCGACGGCGCACTGTTCGCTGGCAAGTCTGGTGCCGCAGGGCACTTGCATGTAGGGGCGGGTGCAAAAATAGCAGCCCGTGCAGCGGTGATGGGTGATGTCGAGGCAGGGCAAACAGTTGCAGGCCAACCGGCGGTCGATATTAAGCTACATCAGCGCATGATGGCTATGATGCGCCGAAATGCAAGACGCTAGTCGTCCCCAAAATCACACCGTATGGTATATTATTGTTATGATTTTCCTCTTATTGACCTCCATTTGTTGCGTGCAAACTGCACAGCCTATTACTGCTAATGTGAATCACGGTATATACCGTTTCGATACCGGCTTCGAGATCACACCGCATGATTACCGGTCAGGCCCCGTGACCATTTTCGACGGCTCTATGGCTGCTGCTTACTATTACATGCCAGTTTCAAGTAGTCCGGAATTCATCGATGAGGGCGCATTCCATGCTGCTGGCGTAGTTGGTGACGAACAAGTGAACGGCATGAATTTCTCATACTGCACTACTGAAAGTCAAGTCGATTGCGAATTGCGTTTCTACACCGATAATATTTTCAACTCTGGCCCAAGCGGATGGATGGATCAGACTAATCGTGGCGAGGCTTGTGTTTACGGTCTTGCTGGTTTACCGGGCATTCCGGGCATGTTGAGTTGCTGGTCAATCGCCATCGATTTAAGTGGTGGCTTCGAGTGTACCTTGCCACAGGAGCAAGTCGTGGGTAGCGCCGAGGAATTCGGTTGGTCCATAGTATGGTTAACACAAACCGCAAGCACCGGTTTGTTCTTGCCCAGACCTATCGGGCCTCAAGGATATGGCACGCGCCCAAGTTTTGAATGGTTTGATTTGTTACAGCCTAACGGCAGTGAATACCAGGGTTCCTTAATGCTGGGATCAGGTAATTTTTCGATGAAGTTATATGGCAATGTTCCCGACACCCAAGCTTATTATTCCGTAGCACCTCTTACTAACGATACAGTGCGCTTTAATGCCATCAGTGAAATCCGCGCAGCCTCAACGGCTTCTTGGGCGGTTGAAAATGCAAATGCCGGTTCTACTTATGGCATGCTCGTCTCGTCACAAATCGCTGATTTGCCGATTGTGGCTAATGGCACTGCGAGCTTATTGGTTCATCACGGATCCTTTTTGACCAATCCGATATCCTTGGGTGCTACCGGTTCTTTGAGCGCCACATTGCCGGCTGTGCTGCCGCCAGTGTTTTTCACGCAAGCTGTAGAACTAAACGGAACATTAGCTCCGGCAAATGTAATTGCTGCATCAAACGGCCTAGCACATTACAATTAGTGTATGACAAATCTAAGCCGCCTCTTTAGCGAGCTTTGTTCTAGAACCGATTACGAGCAGTGCCGCCGACCGCGCGCTGCTCGCTTCAGTTTAGAACCGATGATGGCCCTTATGTCGGCATTGGGAAATCCGCACTTGCAAGTACCGGCGATTCATGTCGCGGGTTCTAAAGGTAAGGGCAGTGTTGCTTATTGCCTAAGTTGGGCTTTGCGCGCGGCGGGTAAAAACGTCGGGTTGTATGCGTCACCGCACTTAAGTGATTGGCGCGAACGTGTTCAGGTGAACGGCGAGTTCGCAGATGAACAAGCGTTGGCGGCTGCCATGGAAGATGTGTTAGCGGTTGCCGGCGACGACGCGACTTTTTTTGATTTGTTAACGGCAAGCGCGTTTCAGTGTTTCGCTAAGCAACGACTGGACTGCATGATTATCGAAACGGGCTTAGGCGGCCGCTTTGATTCCACAAATGTATTGAAGCCGTTGGCTGCGGTAATCACTGCGCTTGAACTTGAGCACACCGATGTGCTGGGCGATACTTTGCTTGAGATAGCGAAAGAGAAGGGCGGTATTTTTAAGCCTAATACTCAGTTGTGGTGCGCATCAGGAATTGACCCTGAGGCGAAGTTGGTGTTGCATCAAATAGCCAACGCGGTTGGCGACGAGCTGAATGTAGGTCCGCGCGGCGCGTTGTCTGCGCCTGAATTGCCTAAGTTTTTCTCAAGCAATCGCGCTTTGGCAGTTGCGGTACTCGAATCACTTGGAGGTGATTATTTGATTGCTGCGCACTTGTTGCGGACGGTAGCGTTGACCGATTTGAAAAATCCGGGGCGTTTCGAATTGCGTTACACGAGCGTCGGGCGTCCGGTGGTGTTTGATGTGGCTCACTCGCGACAGTCGTTAACAGAGACTTTACGTTGTTTCCGCACGATGTTTAAGAATAGCCCTCGCGCGGTGTTGTTGGCATTGCGTGACGACAAAGATGCCGAAGACTTGGGCGCCGCATTGGCTGATGTTTCCAATACAGATGGAGCACACGAAGACTGGTATTGTTGTCCCGCCGGAAGCCATCCACGTTCGGCTCGCGTCGATAAAATAGCGCCAGCGTTTAATGCTCGTGCGCTGTCAGTTGTTGATTTTCCTGAGGGTGAACAGCCATTGCTGGTTACGGGCTCGACTTACTTAGTCGGCGCTTTACGTGATAAAACAACACTTGCTGATGTCGCAACAATTTGACCCTAGTTTGGTTCGCCAAAGTTACCGCTGTGAGTTAGTCGAAGAACTGCGCTCTACAGGTTCTAAGGTGGTGGGCGACGTGACTTTGTTAATCCCTAAAAGCTTGGGTTTTTGCTGGGGAGTTGATCGTGCCTTGGCCATGGTGCAAGAAGCACGGGTCGAATATGGTGCGCGTCCGATGTGGCTGATTTCTTCGATTATTCATAATCCACGTGTGAATGCTGACTTGCGCGATCAAGGTATTGGTTTTTTGCGTGGCGAATATTCGCTAGAGAGTGCCTGGGAAAATCTATCTGAAAATGATGTCGTGATTGTCCCAGCGTTTAGCGCGACTGTCGAAGACATGGATCATTTACGTGACCGCGGCGTGGCGATAGTTGATACTACTTGTCCATGGGTGATTAAGCCGCACAAGCGCACGCTGAGGTACGTCAAAGAAGGCTTCACTACTGTTATTCACGGTACAGTAGGCCATGAAGAAACAGAAGCTACTTGCTCGTTGATTTTGTCTGAGGGCGGCCATTTTGTAGTGGTTTACTCTATTCAAGAGGCGGAGTGTTTAGCAGCATTCATTGAAGGAGAGGCTAATACCGACGAGTTAGTAGGCTCATTGCGCAGCGGTTCCTTTTCACTGGGCTTTGATTTTGACGTACACATGCAGCACCTCGGTGTGATTAATCAAACTACAATGCTCGCCAGCGAGTCGCGTGCCATTGGCGAACGTTTGCGGGTTGCTTTGAGTAACCGCGATGGTGAAGCGGAGTTAGAAAATAATTTCCGCGACTTCGATACCATCTGTCGCGCTACTCAAGACAATCAAGATGCCGCAGCGGTGGTCGCGGAGAAAAACCCAGATTTGTATTTAGTGGTTGGTGGCTATGATTCTTCTAACACCAAAAACCTCGCACGAGTGGGGCAGCGACTAGGGGTTCCGTCCTTTCATATCGAGGGGCCACATTGCTTAGGCGAGCAAATCGAATATCGTCACCGAAGCTCAGGAGAGATTCTTCAGCGCGGCGATTGGCTGCCATCGGTGCGACCGTTGTCGGTGGCTTTTTCGGCGGGTGCCAGTACACCAGACACGCTATTAGGCGAAGTTATCGAGCGACTGCTCGAATTGTCTTAAATAATAATTAGCGTCGCGCTTTATGGTCCGGCCCAGTTTTCTCGACGATGCGCCCTGTGCCACCATATTTTTCTTCAAGCTCTTCAAGTACTGCGACGTACGAGCGATAGCGCGAAGCAGCAATTTGCTCGTTCGCTAGAGCTTCTAGTACTTTGCAGGACGCTTCTTCGCGGTGCGTGCAATCGTCGTAATCGCAGTCTTTGCCGAATTGGTGCAAGTCTTTGAAGTGAATACGTAAATCATTCGGTGGAATGCCAAACGGGCGAAACTTTCTTACTCCAGGCGTATCGATGACTGCGCCGCCACCCGTTAGCGGATACCATTGCGAGTGACTGGTAGTGTGGCGTCCGGCTCTTAGTGATCCGCTTACTTCGCGCGTTTTAATTTCGAGATCGCCATCGAGTCGATTCATCAAAGTGGATTTGCCAACGCCGGACAAACCGTAAAGTACACTGGTTTTATTAGTGAGTAAGTCGCGAAGTTCTTCAACGCCAGTGCCGTCGACCGCCGAAGTGATAATCATTTTAGCACCAGCGTTATCGTAACTAGCGACGATTTTTTTCATTTTGCCGCGTTTGCCTTTATCGGCTTTATTCAAGACTAACGCCGCCGGGATATTAGCAAAACTGCACGTTGCCAAAATACGGTCAGCGACCATCGATGAAAAAGGTGGAATGCCCACTGAGTTTACAATCACTACTTGATCGATATTAGCGGCGAGTAATTGGCGACGATCAGATTCTTCACCAGCAACGCGACGTGCAAAAGTGTTGCGGCGCTCATGAACGCGGTCAATCGCCCAGTCGTCACCAGTACGGCTGAGGTCTACGTAGTCTCCAACGGTTACGGGGTTCTTATCGGAACCGATATCTTCGAACAACTTACCACGCAGTAAAGCGCTGACGATTTCACCATCAACCATCACCTCGCAGCGGCGGGCATCCACTCGGGTAACGAATGGTTGCTGCGAAGAAGGGAGGTCCGTGTTTGTCATGCGCTCCTATTCTAGCACGAGTACAATAAGAGCATGCTAGAAGAGGATGTCATCCAGTCTCCACAAAACGCCAAGCTTAAATCGATTAAGGCATTGCGCGGTGGTAAGAACCGCGATTTCACTGTGCTTGAGGGCGTACATTTGTTCGAAGAAGCTCTAGCGGCGGGCGCCGAAATCCAGTGGTTGCTCATAAGTGATCAGTGTGACTCGGGCGTTGGCGAGGTGCCGTTTGCGGTGCAGCGTTGCCAGCATAAATTGATGACCGAGGTTAGCCGTTTAGATAGCGCACCTGATTTTATGGCGTGGGTTAAGCGCCCGGTGTCTGATTGGCGCGATGCCGTCGGCGGTTTACAGGTGGGGCAGTGGTGCATGATCGCTGCCGGAGTGCAAGATCCGGGCAACTTAGGTGCTTTAACGAGAATCGCTGCGGGCTTGGGCGCTGAATTCGTTTTAGCGACTAAAGGTTCATCATCGCCATGGCATCCGCGCGCGGTGCGTGGTGCAGCCGGTACTAATTTCCGTTTACCTGTTTTTGAGGGCGTCGAGACCGACGAGTTTTTTGAGTTATGCTCAACGCATAACATTGCTACCTGGGCGACCTGTGCTGGCGGAGAAGATTTAACATCCGCAACTGCGCAGCTCAATTCATCCGCAGTGGCCTTGATGCTTGGCGAAGAGGGCCGCGGGCTTAGCGATGGACTTGTAAGTAAATGCTCAGTAAAGGTGGGCATCGCACTAACGCGCGATGTCGAATCCTTAAACGTCGCCACAGCCGCTGCGATTTTTGCGCATCAGTTAAATAACCAT
>JAQWRF010000295.1 GCA_029243845.1 Planctomycetota bacterium
GTTATCAAAGGTCACGTAAGGATTTTCGTAGTCGAGTTCGTAGCCGATACGCTGCGACAAACCTTCCCATTCTGATTTATAGGTGAAAACAGATTCGCGACAGAGCTTGTTGAACGGACCGAGGCCGTGCTTCTCGATGTCTGGTTTTCCGGAGATACCCAGTTGTTTTTCGACTTCAAGTTCTACTGGTAAGCCGTGCGTGTCCCAGCCTGCTTTGCGCATGACGCGCTTGCCCTGCATCGTTTGAAAACGACACATAGAGTCTTTAAGCGTACGCGAAAACACGTGGTGGATGCCTGGACGGCCATTGGCAGTCGGTGGTCCTTCGAAAAACACAAAGGGCTCGGCGTCGGCACGCGCCTCAATAATCTGCGCTGGTAAATCTTGAGATTTCCATTGCTCAACGACCTCGAGCTCGAAAGCGTCGGGTTGCTGCATGTATTGGCGGCTCTTCGGTGAAAACATGAGGCAGATTTTACGTGCGCGGTGGGTGTAAGACCACTAAAGGGTTACTCCCATAACAAAAAATATGATAATCTGTGAATATGAAACTGATTTCATCGCAGTCTCTCCTAACGTTACTTCTGCTTATCGCGTGCGGGTTATTGACCTCGAGTGCAAACGCTGCGCAAGAAGAACAAGAAGATACCGAGCTTATTAATGAAGAGCCCTCTTGGTGGCTGGATAGAGTCGGACGCTGGAAAACGAGCACTGAACTTGACTGGACCCTAGGCAGCGACAACCCGCAATTTGTCTACAGGAAGTCCGAGAGTCATTCCATGATGATCCTCAACGATCAATATCTACTGACGCGCACGATCACCGATGGCCTAGAGGCTTTAGTGATTGAAGGTTTTCGTGAAGATGTTAAGCAGTTCTGGTCTCTTTCTATAGATAGTAATCGCACCCCATTCACCTATGTCTCTGGAAATGAAGACACCGGTTTTTATACCACGGCATACCCCGACATGGTGCTAACAGATCCTGTGGGCGTATACACTCGCAGGGAGAATTTTATCGAGAAAAACGTGTTTCAGAGTAAGGGCTTTTTGCGAGAAAAGGAATTCATGACGAGCACTACCACGCAAAAAAGTAACAAGGCGAAAGATTGCCTAAAACTGTTTGAAAAAAGTCCTAAAAAACCTCGGCGGGTAAATGAATCAAGCGAGAAGAAGGACCAGGCTGAAAACTATATAAAAGAGCATGATTTCTTAGTGAAACTAGTCGGAGATTTTAAGTCTTCAGACAAATCTTTATTCATGACATCGCGGCGCATTTGCTCAGGTCGCTTTCTGTTTATTTCCATTCGCGACAAAAATCAAAAGGATGCGCTGCGTTCTATTTATATTCTCGGAGTGGATAGCACGCGAGCTGTGTTTCAAATGATGAAGGTCGACTCAGAAACGAAATCGCCTACCTACTACGAAGGTTTGATAAGAGAAGATGGAACGTCCTTATCTTTTAAAAGCCTCAATGGTGAAGAAGATGGGAATGCAGCTGAAGAGTGCCTATGGATATTGAATGACGACAAAGAGCTCGAGCAGCATATCCTGAACGACGGAGTGAAGGAGATCATTAGCTTTAATAAGAGCTAATGAGAATCCGGTAATGTTTAATAAAAAAACAGCCAAATCGACCAAATCAGCTAAACACGGGCATAACTGCCGAATGTCGTGTATATTAATATGATAATGCGTAAACTAATTCCTCTACTTTTAAGCCTAGTTGTGCTTGCCACTACAGTTGCCTACAAACCTGTAGCGAACCAATACACCCCTGATTTTAGTTCCTTTGTGACGATAGGCGATAGCTACACAGACAATGACTGGGGGTGGCCTGCATCTATGTACGGCGCAGACCCATTTGAAGCATTATTTGACAAAGCTAGTGCTCCCTCTGATGTACTGTCCAACTTCGCCAGTGGTGGCACGACAACTCAAGATTTGCCTCAAATGATTAATAGCTACCACTCGGCAGTTGCTAATGGAAGCGTTCAGCAGGCCACCATTTTTGGTTTAGAAATTGGCACTAATGATATGTTCGATATACTTAACCAAATCAAAGGGGTCGTTGCCGGGCAGGACCCAGCTGCTGATGCACTGGTTAATGGGATTCTTAATAGAATAAAGATTTCCACTCAGCATTTGCTAAGGACTCATCCTGAAGCATTAGTTATTCTGTGGAACCTAGAAACGGCCAGATGCTGGCCTGCTTTCCCAAATATCACAAATTCCCAATGGAATAACATCGACACACATTATCAAAGAATAAACCAAGCAATTGCGCGGGCCCCCCAATATTCATCTAGGATTTTAGTTCTGAACATGTACCAGGTTTTCGGACAGCTGTGCACTCAACCTACCGTTATTAGAGGAGTAGAGCTTAAGCGTCCTCCACAATGGGATGGATGGGATTACATATGCGCTGATCCTTATCACCCTACAGCTGTATCGAATGCCCTTATTGCAAACCAAATGATTCGCGATATGAATTTCGCGACCGGTGCAAATATTCCTTTGTATACCGAAGGTGAATTGGCGACATTAGCACGCATTCCGTAACAAAATTTAGGCCATCCTCCCTTCTCTTTAAATAAGTCTTCCCCTATGAAATCTTTACTTTCTCTCTTTGCAGCAGTTTGCTGCGTGGGTGCGCTTAGCGCCCAAACGACGGTCTTGTCCGAAGACTTCAACGCTGGTGTAGTGCCTCCGGCTGGCTGGATAACTCAAAACCTAAATGGATCTCCTGCTGCTGGTTGGGTTTCCGACCTAAATGGTCAGGCTTATCACGCTGACGAGGCTGGTGTTGGCATGTCTAACGATATCCTTGCAACCCCTAACATGGACTTAACTGGCCTTGCTGAGGCTTATGTTCACTTCAACACCTTTATGGGATGGGTAAGTTACCTTGACTCGCAAAGTGTAGACGTGTCAACAGATGGTGGTGCTACTTGGACCATGGTTTGGTCTGACCTAGGCTATAACGATCCCTCAAACACTGTAGATATTTCTGCATATGCTGGTCAAGCCAGTGTCATGATAGGATTCCACTACGTGGGTGATAACGCTCACAGTACTTTGCTTGACAATGTTGTCGTTGACGATGATAACGGCAGTGGTGGTCCGCCTCCTCCACCACCACCACCTTCAATCTTGGAAGAAGACTTCAACGCTGGAGTAGTGCCTCCGGCTGGCTGGACTACTCACAACCTAAACGGATCTGCAGCAGCTGGTTGGGTTGCATTAGCTGGCAAGGCTTACCATGCTGACGAAGATGGTATTGGCATGTGTGACAATATTCTTGCAACACCTGCCATGGACTTAAGTGGCGTAACTGAAGCTTATGTTCACTTCGACACTTATATGAATTGGGTTAATTACCTTGACTCTCAATCTGTTGACGTATCAACAGATGGTGGAGCTACTTGGACTCGGATTTGGTATGACCTTGGCATGAACAATATCAGGGATCATGTAGACATCTCTGCATATGCTGGTCAATCCAATGTAATGGTAGGATTCCGCTATGTAGGTGATTACGCGCACAGTATAACAATTGATAATGTCAGAGTTGACGATATCGATCCTGGCGGTACCGGTGGCGGATTAACTTACGCTATTACTCCAATGACTGCGGGTTCATCTGCGACATTCAGGATTACAGGAGGAGCTCCATGGACAGATGTTACCATTGGTTACACACTTGCAGGTGCAGGTCCTATCAATACTGTTTACGGTGTTGTTGATATGACTCCACCAATTAGTAGCTTGGCTACTCTTCTTGTAGCTTCAAATGGTACTGCATCACTTACAGCAACTGTGCCGGCTAACGCCTCTGGTGTTACGCTTTACACGCAGGCACTAAATAATGGTGTTCTTAGTAACTCGCTAGCTGAAACAATTCAGTAATTAGTCTTAGCCCCCCGCTTCTATTTAAGTTCAGGAACGCCGCAACATCTCCTTCAGCATCCCTTCGAAGACACCAGCCTGTCGAACAAATCCAAGATCCGTTGGATGGGAAGCATCAACGGTGTCTTCGTTGCCAATTAGGTCGGCACCTTCAAGGTAGTAAAGTTTTTTAGTCCCATTTTTAATTAAACTGTCAAATCCAATTCGGAGAGCTGCTCGTGATGCTGCGTGGCGGGCTTGCTTTTTGGGCTGAAGAAAGGCATTTGCAAAGCTGCGGTCTTCGACTAATAAAATAGGTGTTAGGGGACGCAATTCTCGAAGTCTTTTCACAAATGGCACCACCCTCTCGGAAATACCTGGCGCATTCATATTCGGCAAGCAGTCAATAACATACACAGCAGCATCGAGCTCTGACATAAGGTCGGCCATTTCTAAGTCCATCGTTCCATTACCAGAGAAACCTAAATTGATGATTGGCCGTTCAAGGCGGCGTCCTAATATGGCCGGATGAGTCATGCCGGGTCGAGAGGCGCAGGCACCGTGAGTGATGGATGTCCCATAGAATACGATGGGTAGAGATTTATCCTTGGCACGCGTAAATCCCGGTTTCAGTTCAGAGCCAGCTGCAACGCCCACTTCAAGAGATTGGACACCATTGTAAAGAGGTAAATACAAAAGGTATTCACGCGTGCCTTCTGGTAGATCGCTTATTAGAGTAGCGGTCATGTTTTGCTTAGTAGGACGCGGGCAAGCAAGCCAACGCCAAAC
>JAQWRF010000330.1 GCA_029243845.1 Planctomycetota bacterium
TCGGCGCAACCCCAATCGAGGTCACGTTCGCCGCCAATCATTTCTTCGCGACGCTTAAGCTGTCGCAAAAGATTTGGATGCACCACATGCCCTTCTGGCATCGTGTTGGTAGCAACAATGATGTCTTTTAATTCTTCAACATCAACTGCTGTGTCACGAGATTTCTCATCGCACCAATCTTTTTCACTCCAGGTGTCCGTCGGTACGAGCACTTCCGTTTCTTGCTGTCCAGCATCGGCGCTCAATTTACGTGACGCTTCAAGAGCAACTTTCAGCTCGCGATCAAACGCGTCGCCAACCGCATCGCATTCTTCTTGGGTCATTATGCCGCGCCGCACCAACAATCCGGTGTAATGAGTGCGCACAGTTGGATGGTTAGAAATCTTTTGGTACAACAACGGTTGCGTGTACATTGGCTCGTCGCCTTCGTTATGCCCGCGACGACGGTAGCACACCATGTCAATCACCGCATCAGCACCGAACTCGCCTTGATACTCGGTAGCCACATGGACAGCCTTCATTACCGACTCTGGGTAGTCACCGTTAGCGTGTAGAATCGGTGCTTCGATCATTTTTGCCAAGTCGGTGCAGTAATAAGTCGAGAACAAATCTTTAGGCCCGGCGGTGAAGCCGATTTGATTGTTAACAACGATGTGCACAATGCCGCCGACTTTATACCCGGGCAAGCCGCTCATTTGCAATGATTCTGAAACCACGCCTTGCCCCGTAAAGGCCGCGTCGCCGTGAATCAAAATACCCATTGTGTGCTCGCGTTTAACATCACCGTCTAAATCTTGATAAGCGCGCACTTGGCCAGCGACCACTGGGTTAACCGCTTCAAGGTGAGACGGGTTGGCCGTTAAGACCACATCGATATCTTTACCGCATGGCGTGGCGTAAACTCCGCGCGCACCGAGGTGGTATTTAACATCGCCTGAGCCTTCGGATTCACCAGGCAACATTACTCCTTCGAACTCGCTAAAGATTTTCGTATAGGACTTATTAAGAATATTCGCGAGCACGTTGAGGCGTCCGCGATGGGCCATGCCAATGACTACGCGCTTAACGCCACGCTTTGCAGCACAGTCGATAATCTCACTCATTGCTGGAATCAAAGTGTCGGCGCCTTCAAGCGAAAAGCGCTTGTTGCCTGGATAACGCGTGTGCAAGAATTGTTCGAAATCTTCGGCGCTAGTCAAACGTCGTAAAATACGCATCCGTGATTCTTCGTTGAATACTTCGGTATTGCGCTGGTTTTCGACGCGATCACGCAACCAATGCTTGCGCGTGCGATTAACGATGTGCATGTACTCGATAGTCCAGCGGCGACAATATGTTTCGCGTAACACTTCGAGAATTTCGCGCAGCGTCATCGACTGGCGGCCACACATACCGTCGGTTAAAAATTCGCGGTCGAGGTCCCAGATGGTAAAGCCATACCAGCTTGGATCTAGCGATGGCAGCATATCCGCTTTGTATTCAAGTGGGTCTAAGTCGGCAAGCTGACATCCGCGCGTACGGTATGCCGTAATTAACTGCCATACTTTTGCTTGCTCAACAGGAGCATCGTTAGTGTTTAAAGTGTGATGATCGTTATCTAAACGCGCGGGCGTCCATGGCACGCGTAGCACACGGAAAATATCGGTCCAGAAACCGTCGGCATCATCGAGTAATTCTTCGATGCGCTTAAGCAGCAAACCGGATTCGGCGCCTTGCACTGTGCGGTGATCGTAGGTGCTCGTGACCGTCATCACTGGGCCCATTGCAATCTCGGCAAGCATCGCGGGATTCATCGCGCGCGCCTGTACTGGCACGCCGATAGCGCCGGTAGCCAAAATCAATCCTTGTCCTTGCATCAAACGTGGTACCGATGCTTCCGTTCCGAAGCCACCCGGGTTCGTTAGCGAGAACGTGGTGCCGGCATAATCAGCAGCCGTCAATTTCCCGGCGCGTCCACGGGCAACAACATCTTGGTAAGCGTCGTAGAACTGCTTAAAGTTCATGGCTTCGGCGCCTTTAATATTTGGCACCACCAAACTGCGCTGGCCGTCTTTACCCACATCAATCGCCATGCCGACGTTAATGTGTTTCGGCTGCATGCGGTAAGGCTTGCCCTCGACCTCTTTATAAAAAGCCTGCACGTTCGGCTGTTCTTTAATCGCTTGCACCATCGCGAACGCAATGAAGTGCGTGTACGAGGCTTTACCCAGCGCACGCACTTTCATGTGCGCGTTAATAATCCGGCGGTTTTCTTCAAGTACCTTAACCGGAATGGTGCGTATAGATGTTGCGGTTGGCACATCAAGCGACGCGTTCATATTGCGCGCAATCGATGCGGCCACTCCGCGTAACGCTTCCACCTCGACATCATCATCGCTCGGAGGCGCGGCACTTTTTTGCTCTTTAACCTTAGTGCCAGCTTCTGCGGCCACACTAGAAAACCACAAGCCCCACTCTTCGTCCACCGTCGAAGGGTCTTGTCGCCATTGCTCAAAAAGGGATTCAACGTAGCCTGCGTTGACGCCAAATTGTTGTTTGAAATCGATAGTCATTACTAAGCCGCTTTTCGCGTCTCCTAGGCCATGTATTGTATCACATATGAGCAATCCCGCCGTCCCCTCTTTAGTTGAGCTTGTGCAGAAATTATCTGCTGAAGTGGGACTCGAGTTGCGCGCCATCTTGCCAGCTGCCGAACTCGACGGGGATGTCATCGAGAGGTTCGATACATGGCTAGAAGCGGGGTTCGCCGGCGAGATGAATTATTTAAACCGCGCGCGAGAAGTCGGTGCCGATTTACGCCAATGGAAGGCCTGGACGAAATCCGTTGCGCTATTCGCTTTACCGTATCGCCGTCCACCGGGTGGCTTTCGCGGTGGCGGGCGCGTTGCCAGCTATGCTTTAGGGTCTGACTACCACAATGTCATTGGACGCAAGCTCAAAAAATTGAGTCGGCGACTGCAAAAAGAAGGTGTGTGTGAGGCTACGCGCCCCACAGTCGATGCTGCGCCCGTCTTAGAGCGTGAGTGGGCGATCGCTGGCGAAGTAGGCTGGCGCGGTAAAAACACGCTATTAATTCACCCTAACCATGGTCCAATGGTAATGTTAGGTGAATTGCTTCTAGACTGCGAGCTTCCCCGGTGGTCACAGCCAAAAACAAGGAATGCTACTTGTGGAAGTTGCACAGCATGCATAGATGCCTGCCCGACCTCGGCTTTTAACGCGGAATACCAGCTCGATGCAAGGAAATGCATCTCCTACTTCACCATTGAGGTTACCAACAAACCCATTCCTCTAGAATTTCGTGCGAAAATGCAAGATTGGGTGTTCGGATGTGACGAATGCAGCACTATTTGTCCATTTGGTGATGAAGAATCTGACTTTGATGCAGATTGGGGGAGACACCCCGCTTTGCAACAACTTAGCCTCGAAGATTTATTAGCCACTTATGAACAAGATTTCCACAAGTTATTCACAGGGTCGCCCATTCGTCGTGCGGGCTGGGAAGGCATGCTCAGAAACGCCTGTGTTGTTCTTGGGAACTTGAAAAAGGGTGAAAAAGCCTTAAAAAATGCCCTTGATCACGAAAGCAAATTGGTAAGGGAGCATGCAGATTGGGCCATTCATCGGCACGCCCAGCTTGACGCAATGCGTTAATACTGTTGCTATAGTTGTTCAGTGACTAGAAAACGTATTTGTAAATTCCGTTACTAAAAGTCGAACTGCCGGCGTCGTAAGCTTGCAGCCAGATCGAGACGCCTGATGCGAATGGCGGAGGGGTGACACCGTAGTTGGCGAAACCGCTGCTCGAAGCAGTCAGCCTCGACATTAATTTTATGGGATTAGACAAGTAAGCAAGACCATGAGGAGTGGTTGTGGCTGCGCCACCGGCAAGGCTATAAATTAAATACACTCGGTCGCTTGGTGTGGCGTTGGAGATAGAAATAGTGCTCCAGTAATTTGCCCGCATTGTTTGCACATACAATTCAATCGGAGATGGCGGCTGCACAGCTGGGCCATTTCTAAAAGAAGCGACGGTGTTGCCGGTGTTGTTTAGCGAACGCACGTTGTCTTCGGTAGTCGTGCCCATTACGTTGTTGTTGTACATTACGTTAGGGCCGGACCAACGGCCGGTCACTGCGCCAGGATAATAAGCCATTACCGTTTTCAACGCATTGTTTGGCGTGCGGTAACCAAAGCTATAAGAGTAAGCGCCACTTGAGGCATTATTGCGATCGTGATTAGACCCCATATTGTGACCTAGCTCGTGCGCGAAAACATCGCTGCCGACCGCACATGAGTAATTAACTACACTGAAACACCATTGCTGAAAGCTGACTCCAACTGAAGTCATTAGGTAAGCAAGTCCTCAGTACTGGTAGTTATC
>JAQWRF010000342.1 GCA_029243845.1 Planctomycetota bacterium
GCATTAGAGAACATGAATAGTATTCGTGCGAACATGCACAAGATTTTCGCAATCTCTAATGAAGAGGGCATTAGTACTTCTGCTGCTGCCGATCGTTTTGCTGAGCGCCGAATTGATTCGGCTATGGCTTCGCGGTAACTATCCGTTTGTGGGCGAAAACGTGAAGCCAGTCGGGCAAGAACTACCTTGTGATAACCTCGACACCACTCTCACTAATAATCATAGTATGCTCACATTGAGAAACGCGTACGCTAGGATCAGGGTCAACCAACGGCGGGAAGCTCATGGCGCAACCCGTGCGCTGCAGCCTCAGCAAGCTACCTTCAATCGCTTCACTCTCAATGCCCTTAAAGTAATGGCGCGCAAACGGTAGTCCATTCATCTTTTCGATGGTATTCCATACCCGTTCGTCGATACCCTTGAACTTGCGTGGCTCTTTGACCATCATGAAGATTTCAGATTTCCCCTCTTCATGGACAGCGCCCTTGCCATCTGTAGCGAACGGTTCAATCGCAATGACCATGCCCGGTTCGAGCACCGCTTTGTTCCAGCGATCAGGGCACGCTGGAATAGACGGCGCACAATGCACGGTCCAACGATTGACTCCGTGGCCAGTTAAGTTATAGACAGGCTTGAAGCCCTTTGCCTCAATCGACTTTTCAATTTCGCGCGACAAATCATTTACTTTAACTCCTGGGCCGGCGCCTTCAATCGCCGCCGCCAAGGCATCAATCGAGGCCTGCACCATGTCTTGATAAAAAGGTTTTTCACCTAAATAGACGCTCATCGCGTTGTCAGCGATATAGCCATCGACTTCTACACCAATATCCACCTTTACCACGTCTTCGGCGGCATAAACAGTCTGGTCACCCGGCGCAGGGCAGTAGTGCGCTGCAATATGGTTGCGGCTAGTTTGCGCCGGGAAGGCAATTCCGGCCCCCTTAGACAGGATGTAGTCTTCGGCAGCAGCCATCACGTCGGCCAGTTTGGCGCCAGGTTTAACCATCGAAGCGGCTAATAGCTTGGCATCACGGGCGATTTCGCCTGCTTTACGGTAGCAATCTAAGGTGTGAGCATCCATCATCAGCCGAATATTATATAAAATCCGCTAAAGCTCTTTAGTTTTCATCCGAGCAAGTCCGATATATCAGAGAACCCAATTCACATCATGCTTAGAATCTCAAACGGACAAACAATCGCAAACTACCAGGTCGAGGCCTTCCTCGGACGTGGTGCTTTCACACAAGTATTCCTTGTCAGCGACGCACAGGGCAACCACTGGGCAATGAAGCTCGGCGATGACAGCGGCGGCGGCAAAAACCTACCACGCTTCGGCGAGGTCACCGTGACACGAGATCCGCGTGCTGTTAGCCCAGACGAGACTCCGGCGGAGGCCATGTTCATCGACCCCAAGGATGGGGCGACAGCTGAAATCCTTGACGCTGCAGAAGTAGATGAACTCTTGCGCGAAGAAGCACGCTTACTAGAACTTGCGGACGGCTTCGGTACTCCAACGCTTAAAGAGGTCGTCGAAATTAACGGTCGTCCTGCTTTGGTGATGCAACACATTACCGGCCTAACTTTGCGCGAGCGTATTCGCAGCATGGAAGGCGTTAAGTTGACTTGGATGAGCGAAGTTTGCAAAATCGTTTTGGCTTTGCAAAGTAAAGGTTGGGACTGTCACGGCGACCTTAAGCCAGAGAATATATTGATTTCAGATGACGGCGCGGTGTACATCATCGATCCAGTCGCGAAATCAACACGTAAGGATCGCATCGTTACCACTCCATGGTACAACCCGTTTTTGTTATGGAGTAGCAAAGGCGACTCTCAAGCAGTGGCCATTATGCTTTACGAATTGTTGATAGGCGGTTTGCCTTTCGATTGTGTGCCCTGGAAATTCGCGGGCACCGATCTCAGTATTCAAGATGCCGACGAAGTCGAAATGAGCCGCTCAATGTTTTTGAGCTACCCACCTATGCGCGGCATCAACGTGCTAACACCTCGCCATATCGAGTCCATCTTTCACCGTGCCATGTGCGATGAAAATTACGGTCTGGCGGACCTAAGTG
>JAQWRF010000358.1 GCA_029243845.1 Planctomycetota bacterium
AAGACTTGGGTGCATATGCAGGAAGAGGTGCGTAATGTTCTGCAAGAGATTGGTTACGTCCATGCCGACATTGGCTTTGACGCTCATTCTTGTGGCGTGCATAATCTGATTCACGGTCAATCAGAAGACATTGCTCAAGGAGTCGATGAAGGAGAAAAGGGCGTCACTGGCGCAGGTGATCAAGGCATGATGTTTGGCTTTGCGTGTCGTGAAACGGAAGTGCTTATGCCAGCGCCTATTCACTGGGCACACCAACTGATGGCGCGTCACGCCGAGTTGCGTTTAAACGGCGACCTACCCTGGTTGCGACCTGATGCTAAATCTCAGGTTACTTTTAAATATGAAAACGACAAACCCGTAGCAATCGATGCTGTGGTATTGTCGACTCAGACCGAAGACCTCGATTTGAGCTTCATCCAAAAAGAGGTTGAAGAGAAATTGATTCGTGAAACACTTCCAGCAGAATGGTTGTCAAGCGAAACGCAGATGCACATCAACCCGACCGGCAAGTTCGTTATAGGTGGGCCACACGGTGACGCCGGATTGACCGGCCGTAAAATCATCGTCGATACTTATGGTGGTTACTCGCGTCACGGCGGCGGCGCCTTCTCAGGAAAGGACTGCACTAAAGTAGATCGCTCAGCTGCCTATGCCGCACGCTGGATTGCCAAGAACATCGTTCAGGCTGGGTGGGCCGAGCGCTGCGAAGTTCAACTTGCCTACGCAATTGGGGTTCCACATCCCGTTTCTATTCGTGTCGATACTTTCGGCACCTCTGCTGGCTTAAGCGACGAGCAAATTGCTGAGCACATTTCTAACCTTCAAGCATTCGACGGGCACGTTGCTTTCACTCCCGACTGGATTATCGGACGCCTTGGCCTCCGTACTCCAACGGGCTATGCCGATTCCAATGGTGACATTGATCCGAATGGCTGGACTTACCGTAAAACCGCCTACCACGGCCATTTCGGCCGTGACATTTTCCCTTGGGAAAAACTCAATCTCGTTACCGAACTCCACTCGATGTCTAAACTAGGGGCATCTTGTTAATTACATGACTACAACCGAACAACTTAACTACAAGGTCGCTGATTTATCCCTAGCTGCCGAAGGCCGCCTACTCATCGATTGGGCGGAAGCCCGCATGCCAGTGCTAATGTCGCTGCGTGAGAAATTCGAAAAGACCAAGCCGCTTGCTGGCCACCGTATTACGGGTTGCCTGCACGTTACCAAAGAAACTGCCGTGTTGATTCGCACGCTGCGCGCTGCGGGTGCCGACATTGCTTGGTCTGGGTGTAATCCTCTGTCAACAAATGATGCAGTTGCTGCGGCTCTCGCTGAAGATGGGATCAAGATGTTTGCTTGGTACGGTCAAGATACCGAAGAATTCTACTGGTCGATTGACCGCACTTTAGATTTTAAGCCGACCATGACTTTAGATGATGGCGCTGATTTAATCTTCCGCGTGCACAACGAACATCCAGAATTGTTCGCCGACATCGTTGGTGGCTCCGAAGAAACGACGACAGGTGTTCACCGTTTGCGGGCTATGGCCGCTGACGGGAAATTAATGTACCCTGTAATTGCGGTAAACGACGCTGAAACCAAATGGGATTTCGATAACGTTTATGGCACAGGTCAGTCCTCTCTAGATGGCATCTTGCGCGCGACATCGGTGTTGCTCGCAGGTAAGAATTTCGTGACGGTTGGCTACGGCCATTGTGGTAAAGGTTGTGCGATGCGCGCCAAGGGCATGGGCGCCAATGTTATTACTACCGAAGTTAAAGCAACCGCTGCGCTTAAGGCAACTTTAGAAGGCGTCCGCGTTATGAAAATGGACGACGC
>JAQWRF010000390.1 GCA_029243845.1 Planctomycetota bacterium
TTCGAAGTCGTTGCGATTAACGACTTGACTGATGCAGCGACTCTCGCGCACTTACTTAAGTACGACACTGTTGGCGGTCGCTTTGACGGCACCGTCGAAATCGACGGCGACAGCATCGTTGTTGACGGTTCGCCAATAAAAATTATTGCCGAGCGCAACCCTGCCGATTTGCCATGGGCCGAGAACAACATCGATTTCGTTGTTGAAGCGACAGGCATTTTCTGTACTCGCGAGCAATGCACCATGCACCTCGACGCTGGAGCCAAGAAAGTGTTGTTAACCGTTCCGCCTAAAGATGAAATCGACAACATGGTTGTTATGGGCGTCAACGACGACACGCTAACTGCCGATCAACGCATTCTGTCCAATGCTTCTTGTACAACAAACTGCCTAGCGCCACTAGCTAAGGTGTTGCACAATGCATTCGGCGTCAAGCGTGGCTTAATGAACACGATTCATGCTTACACAAACGACCAGCGTATTCTTGATTTACCACACAGTGACTTGCGTCGCGCGCGTTCTGCTGCGTGCAACATTATCCCTACTTCGACTGGCGCTGCTCGCGCCGTTGGCAAGGTGCTACCAGAGCTCGCAGGTAAGCTAGACGGCATGTCCATGCGCGTTCCTGTCCCTTGTGGATCTGTTGTTGACTTGGTTTGTGAAATCGAGAAAGACAGTGTCACCGTCGCAGAAATTAATGCGGCCGTTAAAGCTGAAGCTGAGGGCGCAATGAAAGGCGTTCTTGAATACAGCGAAGATGCTTTGGTTTCCTCTGACATCTTACGCAACCCACACTCCTCCATTTTCGACGCTGGCCAGACCATGGTTATGGACGGCAACATGATTAAGGTTGTATCTTGGTACGACAACGAGTGGGGTTACTCAAATCGCGTATGTGATTTGATTTTCAAAGCTCACAGCATTTAAAGAATCAGCATGCTTGATTACGACTTCGACGGCAAGTGTGCCTTCGTGCGAGTAGATTTCAATGTGCCATTGAATGATGGCATCATCGGAGACGACACTCGCATTCGCGCAGCACTACCTACGATTCAACACATTCTTAATCATGGCGGCGCGGTTATTTGCGCAAGTCACTTAGGTCGCCCGAACGGGCAAGTTGTCGAAGCGTTACGTATGGCACCTGTTGCCGAGCATCTACAAAGCTTGCTTGGCGACAAACACACTGTGCTTACCGCAACGAGTGTTTGTGGCGAAGATGCCATTGCCGCAGCTGAAGCTCTAGAGGCTGGCGAAGTGTTGGTCTTAGAAAACTTACGCTTTGAGGCTGGCGAAACCACTAACGATGCAGAATTAGCGTCGAAACTAGCCGCGATGGCTGATGTGTTTGTGCAAGACGCCTTTGGCACATGTCACCGCGCACATGCGTCCACTGCCGGAGTGCCGGCGATTTTGAAGCCCGCATTGGCCGGAATGTTGCTGGATAAAGAGATCAAAGCATTCGCTAATGCCTTCGAAAGCCCCAAGCGTCCTGTTGTGGCCGTGATTGGTGGCGCTAAAGTATCTGACAAAATCGTTGTACTTGAAAATTTACTCGACAAAGTAGATCGGGTTCTGATTGGTGGCGGAATGGCTTACACATTCTTAAAGGCGCAGAGCAAAACGGTAGGCTCTTCCCTCTGCGAGGACGACCGCCTCGATATCGCACTTGCGGTCATCAACAAGGCCGCCGACAAAAATGTCGAATTGCTTTTGCCCAGCGATCATCTTGTCGCCGATAGTTTTTCGGAAACAGCAAATACCAAGGTGGTGGGCGGCAACATCCCTGACGGATGGATGGGGCTAGATATTGGTCCTGAGACGACTGCCCTTTACCGGGAACGGCTGGTGTCCGCGGCTACCGTAGTCTGGAACGGCCCAATGGGTGTATTCGAACTCGAACCTTTTAGCCACGGCACGTCAGCCATTGCCAAAGTGCTAGCCGATAGCAATTGCTTGTCGATAGTCGGTGGCGGAGATTCTGTCGCGGCAATTAAAAAAAACAAAGTAGAAAATAGCATCTCGCACATTTCAACGGGCGGTGGAGCTTTCTTAGAAATGCTCGAAGGCAAACAGTTGCCAGGTATCCTCGCGCTTAGTTAAAGTGCTTGAATGTATACTTGGTCTCAACGGTTGTGGGCACTGATTGGCGGCGCCTGTTTAGCTAGCCTTATTGCGTCTTTCCTCGGTGGTGAAAATCACTCTTGGTATGCCCTAATATTTCCTTTAGTTCTTGGCAATATTGCAGTAGCGTCGATTCTTTCGTTAGTTTTGGTGCCGTTTTCACGCACCAAAAATCATTCCTGGGGAAAGTTTTCGTTTATGGTCTGTTTGGTACCGAGTCTAGGCGCCATCGGTGTAACGCCAAACTTCTTGGCCGTGATCAGCCTCATCACGCTCGCTATATTGGTACTTAAGTTTCATTCCCTGCCGACTATTTCTGGGCGAGGCCACGGCATTATTATTATTCTTACCTTGTGCGCTGTAATTGGAGGCAGCTACAAAAACCACCTACACTTAAAGAGCGTTAATGAGGCGCTCAGTGTTCCGCAGTTAGCGAAATTTAAAAGCACGGGGTTAGTAGCGCCAGATATCATTCTCGTTTCACTTGACACTTTGCGTGCGGACTCCATTGTCGGAGAGCGAAGCCCACATTATGACTTACCTTTTTTTGATGGCATGCGCGATCGCGGCCAATGGTGGGACTACGCGTATTCATCAAGCAATCAGACCTTACCGGGACACGCTTCGATGTTGTCAGGCAAAGATGCCTTGGCCAGTGGCGTCCGCTACAACTTCAATCAGTTACCGGGACCGGACAAGCTGAATTTGATATCTGAATATTTCAAGAAGGCCGACTATAAAACAGCAGGGGTAATTTCCAATGCGTTAATTGCCGGCAACATGGGCTTCAGCCGAGGCTTTGATTTATATGACGACATCACCACTCCTCGTTTTGGATTGCGCACAGCTTGCGAGAATTACTTATCTCAAGCTAGTTGGCTCGGGATACTGGCTCCAAGGAAAATTGTTTCGGTTTTATTATCAAAAACAAATTTTCGCGCCTTGCAAAAGCCACCACGCGGCATGGGTGCCTACAGCATGCGTGAACGCGGTAAAGTAATCAATGAGCAGGCCGTTAGTGCTTTAGACCAACTTTATGAAAACGAGCAGCCGTT
>JAQWRF010000391.1 GCA_029243845.1 Planctomycetota bacterium
TCAATCCACGGCACCTGACGTACCAGTCCCTTGATTTGCTCAAGACTCTGTGGGTCGTCAAGGTCGAGCATGGGCGCCTTAGCCATTACAAAGTCGAACATGGCGCCCCATTGTGCGGGGAGCGGCTGGCCAACCACAGTCGGCACTTGGTTGACTTGAAACTTAGATATATCGCGCATGCTAGCCGAAGAATCAGCGCATGAGGATAAAACACTGGCACCGACGATGGCGATGAGGCCGACAAAAATACTGGAGGAACGGTGCATGGGGAAACGCATTCCCATGTTCTACCTTGACCCACGCTCTGTTTCCACCCATGCTATGGCCATGTCCAACTTAGGACCCTCCCATTTCAAAGGATTCGAGCTATCGAACTTTCAGCGTAAGGCTGCGGCAGCACTCGATACCGACCACAATGTTTTAGTAGCCGCCCCTACTGGTGCCGGCAAAACGTTGGTAGCCGAGTATGCCATTCACTTGGCTACTTCACAAGGCAAGCGCTCGCTGTACACCGCGCCGATTAAAGCCTTATCTAATCAGAAGTTTCGCGACTTTACTGAAGATGAGGCCATTCCGAGTGTTGGGTTGAGCACCGGAGACATCAGCTTGCAATCAGATTCGCAAGTATTGGTGATGACCACCGAGATTTTACGCAACACTTTAATTGAAGACGCCGAGTCACTGGCAAATGTTGGCGTGGTGGTTTTTGACGAAGTCCATTTTATGGATGACCCCGAGCGCGGATCGGTGTGGGAAGAAACACTTATGTTTCTACCGAAGAATGTAATTATCGTGGCGCTGTCGGCAACCATTGCCAACTTAGGTCAATTCGCAGCGTGGCTAGAAAGAGTTCGTGAGCGACCTATCACTATTGTCGAAGAGACGAAGCGACCGGTGCCGTTAAAGCACCATTTGTTCCACCCCAAGGCTGGAATCTTCGGCCAACATCGGTTGAAGCAAGTAGCTAAGCGTTTCTCAAAGCAATCACGTAATCGTAATTTCAAACGCCGTGACGACACTGAGTTACTGAACAGCATCATCAATGACAATAATTTGCCGGCACTGTATTTTTGCTTTTCACGCAAGCTGACTGAAAGCAAAGCGCGTAGTGCTGCGCGCAATCGTTCCTTGACAAACAAAGATGAGCGCAAACAGTTTGAGGAAATTTGGCAGCAAGCCAAAGGTGAATTCAAGTTTAATGACGAGCGTGGTGCGATGGCGGATTTACATGACATCCTTGAACGCGGCATTGGCTACCATCATGCTGGTATGTTGCCGCAGCAAAAAGAAATCGTAGAGCGTTTATTCTCGAAGGCATTGATTAAGTTGCTCTACACTACCGAAACTTTCGCGATGGGCATCAATATGCCGGCGCGGTGTGTAGTTTTTGATTCGTTAATGAAATTTGACGGCATTGATTTTGACTACATGCGCACGCGAGATTATCTGCAAATGGCTGGCCGTGCCGGTCGTCTCGGCATGGACGAGGAGGGACTGGTTTACAGTGTTCTTGAATTTGACGATATCATGGGCGCACCGATTCATCGTATTCAAGATGGCAGCGTCGAACCAATCACTTCGCGCTTTAATCTTGATTATGCGACATTGGTGCACCTGCATGGCATTGCGGGATCAGAAGAAGCTACCAAAGTCTGGGAGAAATCATTCGCCGCATACCAGGCGCGTGAACATTCTAAGCAACGTGAAGAACGCAATCGTCGACACATGCGTGCGCTGCTTAAAAAGCGTTTCGAGTTTTTGAGTGCCATGGGCTACATTGGCGAAGGCAGCGAAATCTTAGGGCGTGGACGAACGAGCCTACACCTGTTTGGCTACGAAATACAATTAACTGAAATGCTTTACGAAGGCATCTTAGAAAACATTACCCCGGAAGCATTATCGGCATTGGTAGCTGCAACCATCCACCAAGGACGCCCACGTGACACTTACCCAAAGTATGTACTACGTCCTATTCAAGGATTGCTTCGCCGAGCCAAGCGTGTCGTTGAACATGCGCGCGACCAAGAGGTGATGTCAGGTCTAGAGTCGACTATCAAGCAACTTGATGAATCCATGTCGGCGGCGATATACGAGTACGCTAATGGCTGCGACTTTTATCGCTTAAACAAATTCACTAGCGCTGCTCCCGGAGACTTCGTGCGCATTGCGCGCATGACCGTACAGTACTTGCGCCACCTAGAGCGATTGCTGAAAGAGTCCGACCCGCAACTTGCTGAAACAGCACAACGAGCGGTTAAGCAGATTTACCGTGGGCCTGTTGATGTCCGCGCCGAGTTGGGGCTTAATGCTCAAGAATTCGAGTCGACTAAAACTGCGCGCACCGGCGAAGAGTCTGAGTGAGCTATTTTGAGTGGCAAGGCACAAAGCGTGTAATGCCCTTCTGCTACCTGGCTCAAATCAATACCTTCAAGGATGGCCATGTTAGTCGTCGATATTTGATGGTGCGCCTGAAGCTCTTTGCATGCGTAGGCATCAACTGATGGCGTATCGATACCAACGAGGATCACCCCCTGCTCTTGCAGGTATACCACTAATTCTACGGACAACGCATTGAAGTCCGTGTTGAAAGTAGTACGGTCAGGGAAAGAATCTGTGCGCAACAAAACACGCGTGGACGTTATCGCTGTTTTCAAATCGCTTGCCTGAATGCGACAATCCGCCGCGACGTTAACGTGAATCACTTGACAGTCGCCGTAATAGTTCCCTAAATCTACCGATTCGATTCCTCCACCGTCGGCCAGGTAATGATTTGGCGCATCGGTGTGTGCACCGAGATGCGTGGTAGTGGTAAACGAACTCAATCCGAAATGGTCACCTTGCTTGACATCGCAACTCACTTCGCGACTAAACTCAACATCGCCCGGCCACACGGCCAAGTGCTCGTCAATCAATGGGCTGATATCGATTATTTTCATACGCTAAAAGCTGCTATGACTTTGAATTCAACTGCTATTGGTGTCGGTAGATTGCGGATCGACAATGTCGTGCGAGCCGCCTGGATGCCAGTGAAGTGTTTAGCGTATACTTCGTTATAAGCACTGAAGTCACGTTTCATGTCAATTAAATAAGCGGTAACATCAACGACATCGTTCAGTGTTAAACCACTGGCGGCTAACACCGCCTTAATATTCGCCACGACCTGTTCGGTCTGAGCTGCGACATTGTAATCAAGCGGCTTATCGTTTTCGTCCACTATCGGACCGCCAGGTATTTCGTTAGTCTGCGGAGTCCGAGAACCGACGCCTGACAAGAAAAGCAAATTGCCTACTCTACGAGCGTGCGGGTAAGCCCCGACTGGGTCGGGAGCGTTGTCAGTATTTATGATGGAGTCAGACATGTTTTATTTTGACAGGATATTACGGTCGCCTTGGTACATTTCGCTGCTATCTTCATCGTATTCGAATAACTGCGAAGAACTGCGCTGCGGACACAAAGACAACAAAGCTTGCCCGGTGCCATAAACCGCTTCGTAACCGAATAGTTTGCCGCTGTAATTATTGGTCTCGCCCATTACTGCAGCTAACCACCACATCGCTTTCATGCGTTGCTCGCCATGAGCTTCGGTCGCAAACTGACGCGCAAGTTGAGAGACATCTTCGAGACGACCCTCTTCAAGCAACTCAAGAAGCTTGCGATTCCATTCATCGTCTTTTTGTGAATAAATTTTATCGCTTTTCGGATCAATCGCTTTTGTGTACATCCGGTTGGACAATGAAGTCGAAACAGCTACAGCAACTTTTTTGCCACTAGCGTCAATGGCATCGCGAGCAGCCTTACCTAGCACCAAAGTTTCACCGCGGTCGGCATAAACATTGCACGAGACGATACCTATTGGAATGCGGTTGTCGGGGTTAAGTAACTGCGCGACGACTAAAGAGCCGGTGTCGACTGGGAAGCCATGATAGTTAACGGTACGCGCAGCTAAACCACGCTTCTTCGCCGCTTCGCAATATCTTTCGGCGAATTCAGCATCTACTTTTAGGTCGTAATTAATAGTTCCTAAATCGTGAAAATCATCGTCAACCTTTGACCAACGCGGGTTTGGATCTGCCTGCATTTGATGGCCAATGATGCTGTGCCACTGTGTGCTGTAAATCAACAACTGTTCCGCGCCAGAATCTGCCAACTGTTGCCGCGCATCTGCGAAGGAGTCATGCAGGCGCTGCCAACCTTCGTTGCGCTCTGCCGCCAGCAGCAGTTGTGGTCGACTGGGAGCGACGAATCCGAGAACTACGCTCATTGCTTCGGTCCTCGCCACTCGACGACAGCGTTGCCCGTACCAATCACGGTGCCGTAACCATAAACCTCGCCCGGATAATCAGGCACCCCGAGAGCGCCAAATAACCAGGTGAGCGCACCCTCTCTGCATTCCGAGATGGCTTGCTCAATAAAATCGGGCATCTCATCGAGTATTTGTTGGCACTTACCCTCGCGCATCAAACCGAGAACGTGTTCGTCCCAAGCGGATTGATTAGCGTTGTAAATATGCTCGTATTGCGGATCTTCAGGGTCAGCCGGCTCAGAAGTGAAGTGACGATGCGACAAAGATGTGGATGCCAACAGCACCGCCCTCTTGCCTGACTTCTCAACTGCTTCGCGAGTTGCTTCGCCAAGTGCAAGCATTTCTAACTCACCCGATTCGTTGGAGTAGTCGGAGTGGGTACTCCCTGATGAGATGCAGACGATTTTCTTATCCCACTGCGGATGCGCGAGGTGGCATGACGTAATCGTGCCGTAATCAACTCGGAAATCTGGGTTGCGCATCATGTGCATTTCGAGACCGCGTTGCTCGGCAGCCGCGCAAATGCTTTCCGCAAGATCGACATCGACCTCTAAGTCGAAGCTGAATCTGAACAAGTTCGGGAAAATCGGATCTACCGACAAACCGGAAAACTGTGGCACGCCTAGCAGGTGATGACCCACACGCGTTTTCCAGTGCGGAGTATGGATGATCAACACATCGAAGTCCTTAGCGTCCAATGACTGCTGCAGTTTCTGGTAGCCGTCGTGTAATGCTTGCCAAGCGCCCGCGCCACTTGAACGTGGTTCATTTTGTGGAGGGTTCGCAGCGTAAACCAAGTGCGGCGGATGCGGGGCTAAACACCCAGATACGATTTCGCCTTTACTCATAGTTGTAACGCACGCACACATTGCGATCTTGACTAAAGAATTTAAAGGAGTAATCACCACCCTCGCGTCCGACTCCTGACTGTTTCATACCACCGAATGGCACACGCAAGTCGCGGAGATTCCAATCGTTAACCCACACCATACCGGACTGAATGTGCTCAGCGAAATGGTGAGCACGTTGCAGGTTGCTTGTAAAGACCGAAGAGGCCAAACCGAATTCGGTGTCGTTAGCTAGCTCTAAGGCATGTTCGTCGTCATCGAATGGATGCACCGTTACGACTGGACCAAAGATCTCTTCTTGAACGGTGCGGCAGTCGTGGCTTAAGCCCGTGATGACCGTTGGCTCAAAGAATGCGCCATTAGGATCGCCATAAGCTTGGCCACCACAAACAATTTCGCCGCCCTCTTCCTTGGCAAGCTCAATATAGGACATTACTTTTTCGCGGTGCTCTGCGGAAACCAACGGGCCAATTCGATCGCGATATAGCAAGGCTTGCTCTACTAAAGCATCTACGAAATCGTCGTAGATTTCAGCTGCAACAAGCACACGTGAACCGCATAAACAAACCTGCCCGCTATTGAAGAAAGCAGCGCGTGCTACTGAAGCGATAGACTGCTCTAAATTGCAATCCGCAAAAACGATGCTCGGGTTCTTGCCACCCAATTCGAAACTAGTTTTCTTCAGCAAAGGTGCGGCAACAGTGGCAATGGTTTTCCCGGTCGCGGTTCCGCCGGTGAAGGACACCGCCTTCACGTGAGGATGGCGGACTAAAGCGTCGCCGATTTCGTGACCGAAGCCATGCACCACATTAAACAAACCGTCTGGTGCTTTAACTTCCGCAAATAACTGGCCCAGCATCGATGCCGTAGTTGGAGTAATTTCGGACGGCTTGGCGATGACGGAATTACCCATTGCTAAAGCAGGACCTAGTTTCCAGGTAAGAAGATGCAGCGGAAAATTCCAAGGAGTAATTAAACTCACCGCACCAAGTGGTTGGCGCAGTACGTAATTAATTGAATTTTCACCGGCAACCGCAGGCGTCGTTTGCGCAGCAGCAGCTTTGGCATAAAAGCGCAAGTTCTCAATCGAACGCGGCACATCGATATTAAGCGCATTCAAGAAAGGCTTGCCACTGTCTAACGATTCGGCAAGCGCGAGTTCTTCTAAGCGTTCGTCCATAGCGTCGGCAACCGCCATCAATAAATCGCAGCGCTGGCTCGCATTCAGCCCAGCAGCGCCCGCATTACCCTGCCCACCAGACAAGTAACAATCGTGCGCGGCAGCGACAGCATCAAAAGCGTCTTGCTCATCGGAGCGCGGCAACAAATTAATAACTTCGCCCGTCGCAGGATTAATGTTTTTAATCCATGAGTCATCGGTGGCCTCGCAAGCCTGACCGTTTATCCAGTTGTGTATGCGTTCAATCGTCATGACAGTAATCCGTGTAGTCGTATTCATAACGGTCCTTGTCAGGATCCCAGTCGTTCCAGGTTAGCACTTTTTCTAGTTGCGGCAAACGCGACTCCGGCACGATGCCCGGCACTAAAAATGCCTTTTGGCGATGCAGCGAATACGGGTTACGCAACTCAAAACCAAGGCTACCGAGGATGCCGCGTGTTACGTACCACGATGCCTGAGAGTTCCAGCCATGGGCGATTTTTATTACGATGCCTAAGCCACGTGGGTAATCAGGATGTTCGATCGATAGCCCTACCAAACCATCGGCGCCTTCTTTGCACAACACCTTGCCACCGCAAGCCTTAATGGTGGTAGAGTCTAAACGGTTAAATCCGCCGATCAAATCGGGGTTTTCTATCATCGACTGCCATATCCAATCTTCATCACGGCTTGCTGCCAAACCGGCGTATAGCACCGCCAACTCGTTAACCGTGTTCGACAAAGTCGGCAACCCACAACCATCGCGCGCGATTTTTAATGGCGACCAATCGTCACCTAAATAACGCCGAACTTGTTTGAGGTAATCTTTAAAAAACGGATGGCCGGGCAACATATATCCGGACAATTCCCATCCTTTACGCTTACACCCTTGAAGGATGGCCGCATGCTCACCAGAGCAGCAATGAAACCAACGCCGTGGACGACGCACTTGGCGTCCGAATTGAATAAGCGGTACGTCTAGCGGAGTTTGCATAAACCCCCACTCACTTTCGTCGAGTAAAGACTGTGCAGCTGACACGTGTTGCGCATCACCATTGTGACTCGCTACCGATATCGCTTTTTGCTCAGAACTGAGGTCGGCTAGTGCATCGGTAAAAACTTTTAGCATCAACGGCTTCATCATTGAACGTCCATAACACAATACGTCGCCGCCAAAAGAATGGATGACTTCTGAGCCATGCGACCACGAGACTGCGCCGTGAATGGTCGTTTCAGAGACGCCGTTGCGTCGATAGTCTACTAACGGCTGCCATTCGACATCGCGCCCTGTTGGGATACCCGCTTGTTGCTCGCCAAACGGCGACACTGGATAAAGCTTGCTACGTGGGCTATCCGCCATTGTTTACCTGCGGAATAA
>JAQWRF010000015.1 GCA_029243845.1 Planctomycetota bacterium
AGAGCTGGTCGACGTGATAGCCAATCACCTTATCTTATCCGCATACAAGAGCTTAGGGTCATGCATGCAGCTAGCGCAAGAATTGCTCAGCGGGCTTACAGTTAGCAGCAGCACCGAGGTGTCACTGCCGGACGGTATTGAGATACACGCCAGGCCGCTGTCAATGATTGCCAATGTGGTTAAGCATCACGGCCTAGACGTAGAAATTGAGTGCGCCGGTCGTCGCGCAAACGCAGCTAGTTTCATGGCAATGCTAGTTCTGATAGGCAGCCACCCAGAGACCAGGACCTATTCCTTTCATGGCGATCGCGCGGCCCTTGCCGACATTGAGCAGTTGTTCGCGCTTGGGTTAGGCGAAACCGGCCTAGACGCCGTGACAGAAGCCTTCCCCTTCCTTAAATAGGTAGTAATCGCATTAGAAAGAGCGTAGTCTTTCTATATGGCATCACCTAAACCACCACAGCGCCTTGGGAAAGGCATAGGCTCTTTACTATCTAATCGCCACGCCACCGAAAGTGTTGCTAGCGACGGTAAATTATGGGTAAATCATCAGGATTTACACCCAAGCAGCGAGCAGCCGCGCGTTCACACCGACCGCGGCGTGGCCAAGCTTGCGGAATCTCTGCGCCGCCACGGAATGATGCAGCCCATCATTGTCACCATTGACCCTGACGGGAAGTACGAAATCCTTGCTGGTGAGCGCCGATGGCGCGCTGCAGCAATCGCCAAGCAAAGCAAGGTGCCGGTTATTGTCCGAGAGGGAAGCCTCAGCAGCGAAGAGAGGCTCGAGCTAGCGCTTATTGAGAATATTCAACGCGAAGACCTTGATCCCATTGAGCGAGCCACCGCATGCAAAAGGCTGCTCGAGAATTACAAGCTAACCCAGCAGCAAGTCGCCGACCGCCTTGGCTACAAGCGCTCAACCGTGGCCAACTTGGTCCGCCTGCTAGAGCTGCCCGCTGATTTTCAAGACGATGTTTCACGTGGAACACTTTCGGCTGGCCACGCAAGAGCGATGCTGCAGATAGGCGACGAGGCTGGCTTAGCGCGGGCAAAAAGGGAAATCATTGACGGGGAGCTGTCGGTGAGGGCCACGGAAGTCTTGTGTAAGAAGATAGTGGCAGGCTCCTTAGGCCCGAGTCACCGCGCTCGCCCAGCCAAGCCGGCTTGGGCCGCAGAGCTACAAGAGAAGTTGTCGCGCAAGCTAGGCTGTCGCGCCGAAATGAAGATTCATGCCCGTGGCGGCGGCAAAGTGGTACTGCACTTCAGCGACCTTGACTCCTTGGATCATATGGTGCAAGGCCTCGGCCTAAGCGACGAGGCCGACGAGTTGCTTGACTCTTAGGCCTTAGTAATAGCAGTAACTGTTAATTTTTGGCCGCTAGTTAGCCCAGCAACCGCCTCTTTGACTTCATCTAAGCCGCTGGTTATGGCGCCAAATATTGACGACTGGCCATCGGCGTAGAAATTGTCTTCCAACATGATCTGAATAGCGTTGGCCTTTTGGCTGCCATCACGATCTTCCCCAGGGATGGTGCATAAAACGCCTGCGCTGTGGAATAGGCGGGCGCGCTCAATATCAACAGTGGCTCCTTCGGTTAATCCGTTTTCAACGGTCAACGAAACGTTGTTGAAGTTGGTTATTTCTGCTCCGACTAGGCCATCAGTATTTGCTGCGAAGTGCTCAGCCGACAAGGGCGCCTCAGAAAACATTGATGTGATAATCTCATAACTGTTTCCCTCGGAGTCACTTATGGTGATTGTATATGTGTCTCCGCTTGGTGTCGGGTTGTCAAAGCTGAGCGCATTTGCTCCGCTGCCATTGATAGAGTCCAGCAAGATGTCGGCGATGGGGCGTGTTTGGCCATTATTGTTAGCCACCCAGGTCTTGCCCTCTTCGGATGCGGCAATCTTTTCGAGATGTGACTTAAGCACGTTAAGCGCATTAGTGTTTTTAGCCTGTAGGGCTAATCGCGTGGTCGTATAAACAAACCACGGGTAGGTCAGTTGATCCTGTTCCGCCTGGGCAAGCTTTTCACTAAGATTTTCATCAAGATTGACGTCTCCGGAGATTGTCTGGTAAAGCGCCCACGATTCGGCTTGCTTGCCAGCTTGCCAGCTCGGCCATTGCTCAAGGGCGTAAATGCCGCCAAATACGACAACTATGAATAAAGTTAGGTTGACGCGATTCTTAGCGAACCAGTCAGAAAGTGGAGTGTCTTCGAAGGAGAGAACCATTTGCTTATTTGAGACCTGTGCGGCCGTCTAAGGTATGATGACTGGGCAACAGTTGGGTGCGGCCCGAATTGGATGAAATCCTACCATTTATTCGCACATAGGCACTACAATTTAACACCTATCTGTTAAATACTTTGATTGCGCACTCCATCATTACTGCTTTACTGGCTTTTGCGCCGTGCGC
>JAQWRF010000032.1 GCA_029243845.1 Planctomycetota bacterium
AGCCACGAAATGCTTTCGTCGTTGGGCTCAAGATAAGCCTTCCCCTTGAGTTGCCAATTATTTGCCGCGTCAGTAGAGAATTCATTGGCGGTGGCAGCCCCCTGCTCGCCAATCACCGACACCGTCCCCTTCATCACCATCGACTCGTCACTTAAAATAGCCACATCACCCTTTACAGAACCATCGATGCGGTGCACGGTGACGTCGCCAGCTAAATGAACAACGTTTTCGTTAGCGAATAGCTGCGCGTAATCTTTAGCGGAAGCTTTCAGGAAAGTGCCGTTATTAGGAATAATATTTATGGGGCCTTTAATAATAAAGTCGTTTAATGCGCCATCTCCTAACCAACTAATTGTCGACCCTGCGCCACGCAACTGCAATACTTCCCCATGCCACAATGTCGGCTGCTTAAGTTGCGCAATGCGCGGTCTCCAATGGCCACCTTCGCCTGGAGACAAACGCAACTCAAGGTGCGGTGTTTCAATATCGCCCACAATGCTTGCGCCTTCTGGGAACTGGGCCCGCACCGAAGTTTTTGAAGTGAGGGTCAATAAGTAGTCGCCATTTTCGAGGGCAACAAAAGATCCTGGGCCATCACTGTCGCCAGTAATAACCTGTCCATCGGCATTACTAATGGACCAACGCAGCGCTCCGTTGTACGGAGTAAACTCAATAATAGAAGCCTCAGGATTTAAGGTTAAACTCCCACCTTCGAGATGCAAGTCTCCAGAGTCAAGCGTAAAAAAATCTTTAGTCACAACCAGGCTAGTTTGTGGATCTAGCAGAGCCAAAGTGGACTTAATGGTTAAGGGTCCACCATCTCCAAAATTTCTTATTGAAAAAGTAGGTTTCGACAAGTGCCAGTCCTCTTCGAAATCAAAACGTAAAGTTGGAGACGAATGGTCTATGGGCAGCCAGCATTCGGGCGCATCAACCCGGAAAGCGGCTTTCGAGGCATCGCCGTTATCGCTAGAAACAATCACTGAGGTGGACAATGCCATGCCCTCGTTGCTTGGCGTCGGGTCATCCCCCTCCACGCGATAGCGCGGAGCACGCGACAGCTCGCCATTTTCAGCCACATCTATTTCTTCGGCGATCATTGTTACGCGACCCGCAAAAGCCGTGGTAATTTTGCCAGTGCCAGATAAATCGTGAGTAAATCCTGCAGGGCTTGCCTTAGCCTTGGCGCTCACTCCGCTAACAGCCACAGAATGTCTTAGGAGGTCGGCTGTCAAAAGCATAAGAGTGGCCACAATAACCGTAAACCCCAGCAGGCGAAGGCTATGACGCATTTTACTTTGCAGGTTGCGCGGATAAAAGTAGGTCACAAACTTCGCGAACCGCACCGTGCCCGGCTGGCGTTGTGCAAACATAATCGGCCGCATCTTTAACTTCGTTCACCGCATTTGGCGGCGCAAAACATAAACCACTATGCCTAAACATTTCTAAGTCCGGCAAGTCGTCACCCATAGAAGCGACTTCCGAAATTTTCAGGTTGCGTTGCGATATTATTTTTTTAATCAAATCGCCTTTATTTAGAAAACCCAAATGAACTTCTTTAACACCTAATTTTTTTGCGCGGGCAGCAACGGCTGGATTGTCGCGACCAGAAATTATTGCAATTTCAATATTGTTGCGCATCAGCAAAACTAAACCGAACCCGTCAAGAATTGAAAACACAACACTCTCGCCACCATCAGCATTCATAATCACCGTGCCATCCGTCCACACGCCATCGATGTCGCTGACAAACAGCTTAATGTTACCAGCCTGCTGCGCGAGATCAGGGTTCATTAGAGGCGCACCTCTAATAAATCTTGAATATCCACTAAGCCTACAACCTTGCTGTCGTCGTTCACAACAGGCATTTGGTCCACATGCAAATCTTTAAACATATGCAAAGCTTCGCTCACTAAAACATTTTCGTTTAGTACGCGCGGATTTGTTGCCATATAAGAGTCCGTAGGCTCGTCGAGCAGTAACTGGCCACTATCGGCGAGGCGCCTTAAATCGCCATCAGTGAAAATGCCCAGCAACTGTTGGTCGCCATTAACAATCAATGCAGCCCCCGGA
>JAQWRF010000037.1 GCA_029243845.1 Planctomycetota bacterium
CCTGCTGGCAACGGTTACCGGTTTAGGCTCCGCTTATGCCGCTCATTTCCTTGGATTGTCGCCAGCCTTGGGCGCCTTCGTTGCCGGTATGTTACTTGCCAGCTCACCTTTCGCTACGCAGATTCGCGGCGACATCGTTTCCCTGCGCACCTTGCTGGTAACACTGTTTTTCAGTTCCATCGGCATGCTTGGCGACCCCGTTTGGTTTGTCAACAACCTTGCTCCGGTGCTCGCGCTAGTGTTAGCTATTGTAGTGGGCAAAGCCGTGATTATTTGGGCGGTGCTTTATCGCTTCGGACTTACTCATAGCAACGCGTTAGCCACCGGAATTTGTCTTGGACAAGTCGGAGAGTTTTCTTTCGTATTAGTGGAAGTCGGGCGCGGTGCGCTCATCGACGACTATCTTTTTCCTTTACTTATATCGGCAACAATCACCACCTTATTTCTAACGCCATATTTGGTGGCGGGGGCGCCGCAACTCTCGCGGATAACAGTCTCTTTTCTAAATCGGATTGGCCTGATTTCCCTAAAGAGAAATACGATGGCAACCATTCAGTCTTCAACAAGTCCTGAATACGTCATCATTGGTTTCGGTCCAGCCGGAAACGCTGTGGGGCAAACGCTACACCGAATCTCCGAGCGAGTCGCAGTCATTGATCTCAACCCAGGGTTGATTGATGAAGTGCAACAGCTTGGTCTGGTAGGGCACATCGGAGACGCCATGCGCGCCGACGTGCTTGAGCATGCCGGAGTCTTATCCGCATCGGCGGGAGTGGTCACCGTGCCTGACCCGGTTGCCGCTCAAGCCATCATCGCGCTCATCCGCTCGATAGCTCCAGAGGTGCACATCATTGTGCGCGCACGCTATCACCGTTACTTGGATGCCTTGCAGGAAGGCGGCGCATCGGAAGTGGTGGACGAAGAGCTTTTGGTGGGTATGCGTTTGGCTGCTCAGCTGCGGCGTTATCATGGTAGTTGAACCCCAGCGTACCGATACACCTGCTATTATGCCATCATGTCCACAATCGCTCTAATCACCTTACTGCTTTGCGTGCAAGATACATCCAACACGCGCAGCACTCAAGACGTTACCCAAGAAATGGTAGACGCCTTGTCTTTAAAGTCTTACAAGACGACACTCAAGCAGCTCACCACTTTCGGTGATCGCCGTCAAGGCACCGCGCGTAACCGTGCGGCATTAGACTGGATTGAAAAAGAATTCAGCAGCTACGGCTACACTAATTCCCAGCGCCTAAATTACCAATTCCCAGAAGCGACACACACCCCGCGTTCCGAATCGCAACGCTTGCGTCCGCGCGGACCAGAAGGAGCGGTTGGCGGTGGACGGCGGCGAGGATTAGTTGCTCCAACCGGAGTCAATCGTGATCCCAAAGCGCAGAAGAATACGAAGTTGCGTAAACTAAATATGCAGCCGATCATCGACGATCAGCGTCAACAAATTTACTGCACTAAAATCGGCAGCAGTCGTCCACAAGAAATGTATATCATCGCCGCCCACATGGACGGCATCGGTTACGGCGAAGCATGTAACGACGACGGTTCCGGTACCGCGATAGTCTTAGAGCTAGCG
>JAQWRF010000058.1 GCA_029243845.1 Planctomycetota bacterium
TTTCCACCATGAGTTTCCGCCATAATATAACCGCTATTCTTCTTTGTGCAGCTATGGGCCTTTTTGCCAGCTGCGCTACTTCCGAAAAAACGCATACCGACGCAGCCCCAAGCCCTGAGGCACAGAGCAAGCGTCTCGTAGAGATTGATTTTACCGTTCTCGAGAACGATGTGGTCAATGCGCCCGAGCGGGCTCTAAACACACTCGATGACTTGATCTACAGCGATAATCCTCAAATTGCTGAAGATGTTCTAACGAACATTTTATTTGGGCAAGCTTCACTCAACCTTCTCGAGCAACGCCAGGCAGCCGGCGCCCTTGGGCCTGCCCTTGCTGCCGATTTGCTTACGAATGCCGAAGAATCCTTCAGTCTCGCTGCCAGCTCACAGCAATCAGAATACCACCCCGCCGCATTCCGTGGCCTAGCCCGAATGCAGCAACGCCAAGGTGGCTTCGTTGATGCTTGGGAGTTTGCGTTGACTTGGCATGAAATCGCACACAATGACTTCAACTTAGACGATCACTTATTGCTCGGGGAAATAGGCTTGGCACGCTTAGTCGCTCAGCACCAAATTGGCGCGGACGAGATGGCTGCTCCGCATTTGGCTATTGAGTCTCTTGAGGCTGCAATAGCTATCGATGCTAGTCTTTATAACAGCCGTATTAAATTGGCTGACTTTCACACCTGGCAACAACGCCAGCAAATGGCTGCTACTGTACTAAAAGGGGCCATTACGGCTGCTCCTGATTATGGCGTCGCTTATCAACGCTTAAAGACTTTGTGCCTTGGCGACCGCAATCTACACACTGCCACACTCAAAGAGTTGTGCGACGCGGTAGCAAGCCGAGGAACTGGCTCGTGGCCCGCGCAATTCTACAACGCAAAATTGCTGTGGTATTACGGCGAAGCACTTTACTTGCAAGCGCGTGATGCGCGAGTGGCATCCGATTTTGTTAAGGCGATGACCGCATTAGACAAATCGCAACAAGCCTTTGAAGAGTCTGCCGCCCTCGACGCCAACTTCGAGTCTTCGTGTCGCGCATGGATTAGCATCGTAAAGACTCAACGGGTATGGATGCTGCGCGACGAGGGAGACATCGATGCGGCTATCGCCGCTGCTTTTGAAGTGATGGACTACAATCCATCCGCACTGAAAGATCCGCTCGAGGATCAAAGCTTAGCCAACGCTATTGACTATTTAATAGCCGATATTTACTCGGCCGGCGACATGCGCAAAGCCATCGATTTACTGCGCAAGGTATGTCTCGTCGACGACACCGTGGCCGTGTTTGTGAACAATCTGGGACTGTTCACTCGTGACTTGGCCGGCACCTTAAGCCGCCGCGGGCAGCACGATGAAGCCGCTCAACTGTATCAAGAATCATGGGATGTTTACTCGAGGTTAGTTGAGCTCCGCCCGGAGCATCCACGCTCGGTAAATGACCGCGCCTTGATTGCAGTCTATTATTTAGACGAGCACCACGCATTTGCGGTACAAGAATTGCATAGGGTCATTAGCATTGGCGAGGTTTTACTAGCTGAAATGGACGAAAACGTTCCAGAAGAAGAACACCGCTCTGTCGACGAAGCTGTCGGCGATGCCTACGAAAACTTGGCTTACTACCAGGTTTTCCGCCTAAATCAGGTGGGCGATGCTGAGAAACTGCTGAAAGCTAGCAGTGCACACTACCCGTTCCAAGAGCGAGGTGGCGTAAAAATGATACGCAACAAACTCGAGCAAATACGATAATACACACCATGATAATCTGCACCACCCTTTTACTGTTCTCGCAATCAGAGTCTGCGCAATCCATTGAAGAACAAATAGCTGCTGCCGTGACCCTCGGCCAGCAAATTGAGGCCGGTATTACTGCAGGCGAAATCACTGGCTTAAACGCAGTCGATGCCTGGAGCGATGTGGCTTACGCGTGGGAAGACATCTCTATCCTTGACGACGCACCAGCCACCGTATGGGTCAACTGGTCCGAAGCATTGCTTAACAGTGGAGACACCGACAAGGCAATCCGTACTGCCGAGAATGGTCTTGAAACGTTCACTACCGATGCCCCCCTCTTCGAACAGTTCGGACGCCTCCTGCTCGTTGAGTCACGCTCTGTAGCATCCATGGGCAATAAAGAAAAAGCTGCCGAGCTTACTCTGGCAGCAGTCGCGGCTTTCACTGCTGCTAACGAAAACGCGCCGGAAACGGCATCACCGTTATTACGACTTGGCGAAGTGGCATGGACGGCTTTTGTCAACGGCGGCGGTGCGGATGCCGAAGAGAAAACAGCTGCAATTGCGTGGTGGATTAAAGCCGCCGAAGTCGATGCCGCGGGCGTTGACTCGGGTGCTGTCTATGCCTGGCTGCAAGCAGATTCGATTGCGATTCTCGACGTGCTCGTTGACGCACAACCCGAAGACGTATTGCTTTACTGGTATCGCGGCATGGCCTATTACTACAAGGGAGCCGAATTCTGGAGCAACGTTCACAGTGACTTCAACAAGGTCATTGAGCTGAACCCTGCCTTCACCAACGCATTCTTCTTTTTAGCCGATGGTGCTTTTCAGCGCGGTGTAATGCAATCAACTGCCAAGGACGATGACAAAGCGAAAAAGGCATACAATTTTTCTGGCAAGTACTACGCTTTGTACCTCAAAGATTTTGGCGCTAACCATGCCCAGTCCGTTTCGCAGAACGACGGCCTGCTTGCGGAATGCCAACGCATGAATTTCTTGGCGAGTTTTACAGACTACGACCATGCCATCCTCATTCTTGAATGGGCCACCTCAAATGCTCCGAACTACTTAGATGTTTGGAACAACCTGGCTTTCCTTTATCGAGAAACGGGCGAATCGGAGAAGTCTCTTGCGGCCTACCAGCAAGCCTTGAGCATTCAACCGGATGATCCGCAAATCATGAACGACCTTGCGGTAATCTATCATTACTACTTAAAAACGGAAGACGAAATCGCTCTTGAGCTTTATCGGAACGCAATTGTCCGCGCTGAAGAAATTCTGAGTGCTGAAAACAGCGCCGGTGACGACTTAAGCCTCGTTAAAGTAGCCCTTCGCGACGCCCGCAACAACTTAAGCAAGCTGAGCAGAGGGAATCGCCGAAACGGATAAGTTACCCTTTAACCTATGAAGATTACCATCAGCGGTGAAGACACTATCGCAGTGCGCCTTGCAGAAGCATTGATGCACGAGCATGAAGTCACGATGATCATTCCTAAGAATGTTGAAAACCCTGTTTTCGACACTCTTAATGTGCAAACATTCCGTGGCTCGCAAACGTCATCAAAGTTATTGAAAGAAGCATGCATCTTCGACGCTGACCTTTTTGTCGCTTGTGGCAAAGCGGATGAAACCAACTTGGTTGCTTGTGCCGAAGCTAAAAGAATGCGTGCCAAAAAAGTAGTGTGTTTCTTGCGTGGCCAAGCAGTACAAACCAATGAAAATGATGCGGCACAATTAGCCAAGACTTTGGGTATCGATAAAGTAATTCTTCCGGCCTTACGCCTGGCTAAAGAAATACAGAAGATCGTGATGGTCCCGGGTGCTCTCGAAGCAGATGCCTTCGAGAACGGCAAGGTTCGTTTGGTGAAACGACGCATTGAAGCTGGCTCTCGTTTTGACGGAGTGTTGCTTAAAGATGTCGGCGTACCTGAAGGAGTCGTGTTGACGATGTGTGAACGCGATGACGAAAGATATATCCCGCATGGTGAAACATTACTGCAAGCTGGCGACAAGTTAACAGCGATGGGTAATATCGGTGGCATCGAGCGTTTGATTCGTCGCTATATGGCCAACACTGACGTTGGCCCTGACCCGCGACGCGCAAT
>JAQWRF010000012.1 GCA_029243845.1 Planctomycetota bacterium
TTGTGGTAACCCTCTGACAGCAACAGCGGCACCGAAGCCGATGAGGTGTTTCCGTACTTAGCAATGTTGTGCAGAACTTTATGAGGAGGGATTCCCAAGTGCGCTGTCGCCTGCTCGAGGATACGACGATTCATTTGATGCGGAATCATCCAACCCAACTTGTTTGGATCTTGCCCACTCATTGCCCAGTCTAGCAGCCAAATCATCTTAGATGCTGCGAAACGATATACCGGCCGGCCATCCATGTGAATTAAGTGCGATTTCTCATCGAGTATTTCGTGAGAAATCGGATCGGCGCCACCACCGCGCTTACGAATGATATATTTTGCGCCTGAACCTTGAGCGCCAATTGTGATGTCTTCTATTAGTCCGCGTTTGCAAACGGAATGGGGTTGCAAGACCACCGCTCCAGAAGCATCGCCGAACAGTACCGCAGTTGAGCGGTCGTCTTTGTCAATCATGCGCGACATTGCGTCGCCGCCAACGACTAACACGTTTTGATATTTACCCGTTTCTATAAACTGCGTGCCAACAGCCAACGCGTACATAAAACCGGAGCACGCTGCAGCGACATCGAATGCGCCGCAATCATTAGTTATCCCGAGTCGGTCTTGCAAAATACAAGCCGCAGAGGGCGCCGTGTAATCGCCAGAAACAGAACCGACCACTATCATGTCGATGTCGTTGGCCTCAATCCCTGCATCTTTAATCGCCATCTCAGATGAACCCTTGAACATATCCGTCGGGACCTGGTCATCTGCTAACCAACGGCGCTCGGAAATTCCGGTGCGCTTGGTAATCCATTCATCTGACGTGTCAAGATAATTGGTGAACCACTCGTTAGTGATAACCTGATCGGGCACCCAGTGCCCAATGCCGGCTATTCCGGCTGGAATTAATTGTTTCATGGCTTAAGGCAGTGATTGTGGGTCCTAGTGGCTCTAACTATACCTTATCAGCTATCAGGGGTAAGTGCTGAGTTAATCACCACTAAAAGTCAGAGCGGCCCTCCCACTCAAGAATAACCTGCTTCAACTTGGAGTACGTTGGCACGCCAATATCGGTAAAGACCACGCGCCCTCTGTCATCGATGAGCATTATAGAAGGAGTCAGGATTGAAGCCAATTCTTCTTCGCCATTACGCTCATACTTGGGCGTCAATCTATCTTGCTCGTCTTTAAACAGGTCAATATCATCATCGCTACGCTCGGTCATCATTACATAAGATGGCTTATAGGCTTTCATGTACTTTGCCATGTCACCCTTGTCATCAGCAGAGTCATTGTTAAAACCGAGCACTTGCAATTCAGCAGCATCAAAGTGCTTGCTGATCGCGTCGAGCTTAGGAGCAGCTGCCTTACACGCTACGCAACGAGTAAACCAAGTTGTAAACAGGCGGTACTTAGCCTTGGTATATGGTGCGCTCATATCGAGCAACAACTGGCTAGTCGGAGCATCGTCGTGGATTTTAGCAGCCAACACTTCTTGCGCCACGCCCTTGGCGACTTTAGAAACGCTACTCACTACAAAAGAATTGCTGCTCGCAGCGTCGGCCGGATTTTCATAAACCGTAATCACTTGCCCCGGTACGGCATGCGCAACTTCAGTGATTTTGCCCGTTGGCCACTTTACCACGAAACTAGCTGACTTATTGTCGCCAATGCCAATCGGCATAGTACTCGAGTTTTGCGCGGCAAGTCCTTCGCCACAACGTAATTCACGAGAGATGTTTAAGTCGCCAGACTTAAGAACCACCTTGGCCCCAATCCCGTCACGTGAAGTCCATTCCGCAGACGAGGACGCCGTCTTGTTGCCTCCGACCAAACGAATATAAATAGGCTGGTAAGTAGAATCGCCTGGCATCAAATCACCGATTTTGTTGCGGTAAAGTTGCACGTAAGGTCGGTTGCTACCAACAAGCACGAAGTCTTGATAGCCGTCGCGGTCGTAGTCGAATAAGGCTATTGCCCGCCCGTCACCTCTGTGGTCGGCACCAGAAATTCCGGATTGAGTGGAGAACTCTTTACCATCGATATTCAACCAAAAATGGTTAGGCTCGGCACCAGAGAAGGATGCGCCCGAACCGATTTGTCCTGGGTCGATTACAACGCCAACGTCTTGGCCTCGCTTAATATTAGCTTCTTTGTCTCCGCGAACCACGGAGCGCCAGAAGTCGCTTCACAAGTCGACATTACGTTTTTGATCTTCTGGTGCGGTGTAATAGCCAGCCGGGCCGTACAAGTCGAGGAAGCCATCGTTATTAAAATCTGCGAACTGAGCTCCCCATCCCCAGCCACCGAACTCAGTAGCGTGCATGGCTTCACCGACTTCAGAAACTTTAGACCATTCACCTTCGCCGTTATTATGGTACATGGAATTACCGCGACCGAGTTGCTCGAATAACGGGTCGATGCCTTGGCCCTGCAACAAGTCGGCATCGTAGTTAATGCGACCCGGGGTAAAGAAAGAAGTCACACGCCGCGCTGCTTTCGAGAACATGTTGGTGACATACAAATCCTGCGAGCCATCGTTATCGTAGTCGCCAAACGCGACTCCCATACCAAAACCAACGTCGGCGACGTTCGCTTGTTGGGTTATATCAGTGAACTTGCCACCACCATCATTTCTAATCAAGAAGTTAGGCGCGAAGTCGTTAGCTGAGTAGAAGTCGAAGTCGCCATCATTATCGATATCGCTCCATGTAGTCTGAAAAGTGTTGTGAAAGATGCTCAAGGCATCCGGCAAAACATGTTCTTCGAACTTGCCGTTTCCTGCATTGCGCAACAATAAGTTCGGTGGTCCTGGGCGACTGCGGTACAAAGTCGAGCCTTCAGCCGCCGCGACGTAAAGAGGCATTAGCTTAGCGAAATCTTCTTCACGCATGAACTCTTGAAGTTCATTTACCGCATAGTCGGTGGTAGTCATAATGCGCTCATCACCTTCACCTGAAGATTTAACTGCTGCATCGCCCTGCAGAGCCTTTATCGCGCGTTGCGCAAAGTAAGCGGCATATGTCGAGATGTAAATATCATTCAAGCCATCGCCGTCAAAGTCAACGACTGTTGCGCCGCCGGTGTTGAAGGGTAGATTGTCTTCAGCAATCCAGTCTCCAGAGCGGTTTACAAAATGGCCGTCAACGTTCTCCATGATGATGCAGCGACGTAGAGAGCCGCCGATAAACACATCTTTGTCACCGTCATTGTCGAAGTCAGAGAATGTCGCTGAAGATGTCTGGCCATCGAAGTCGAGTCCCAGTTCGCGCCCAATCTCTTTAAACGTACCGTTGCCATTATTATGGAAAAACAGGTTACGTCCGTGCCGCTCTTGGACATAAAAATCATCGAAGCCGTCGTCATCGAGGTCAACCACGGAAACAGTTGGGTGGCGCTCGCCAGCAGCTACCTGCCATTGCGGATACGGCTTCTCGAATTCCTTGCCTAACTTGCGCACCTTTAAGAAATCGCGCACTTGCTCTTCGTGGATGGACTGGCGCGCCAACTCGAGAGCAGCGCTGTCAGGAATGACGCGGTCTAGAACTTCTTCGAAAAGCCAGTCATCCGTTTCAATTGTGGCCAGTGAAGTCACCTTCCAAGAAATGATCTTCCATATTTGGTCTTCTGGATCTAATTCGTTGCGCGTTGACGGGTCATGCTCCCAGATTACATCTTGCCATCCTTTAATTTCAGCAAGGCGGCCGTTTTTCATTTTGGCCTTCGCAGTGAATTTGAAGCCAACCTGCCATTGAGTCATGGTTTCTGGATCTACCCAACGTGGAACAGGAAGATGCACCTTGAGGCTAGCGGAATGAAAATAGTCAACCTCAGCGAACAGGCTGCTATACAAGTCGAAGTCAGACCAGTCTTTAGCACCGGCTGGAGCCTCACCCGCACCGTTGTAGTACGTGATCAACTCATCATCTAGATTCCAGTGGCGTTTCCCTGCTGTACCCCCATTCATAACCGTGTCGTATTCTGGGAAGTGCTCCTCAATACCACTGAATTCAAATGTTTCAGCAAAATATTTAGCGCAGCCATTATCTGGAAACTTTTTGCCCTGCAATGCTTCAGCGAACCCGGTGAGGTAGCCTGTCTTGCCCCATGCGATAATCAATGCTTCTGAGCGTGTCATGCGCTCTGTCTGAATCTCCATTGGCGTCACCGGAGCCACTATCTTAGGGTCACCATTGCATGTCGCAAATGCACTTGCAGCCACCAAGGCAAGCGATATCCGGTAGTAGTTATGATGAGCTTGGGTCATGATTCTTATTATCAACTATTTAGCCTTTAAGTGCAGGTGGAAAGTCCTCTTATGTCCTGCGTGCATAGGGTATCGTCCCTTAGCTCCTTTGCATAATGCTCATTCCCTCAAAACTTTACAGCACAACCGGCAAGCCGCCTGGAACCGTTTTAAGGAAAATGAGCCTCGCCATGGTTTAATCGACGAGCGCTTACGCCTAAAATTGGTATTGGCATTGTTCATCGCCTAATGCGCTCGCAACCTAAAATATGAAAGCTAAAATCATCTACCGCGAAGATCTGACAGATTCATTATCAATCTTCCGCTTCAACGTTGACGTGCCAGACTTTAAGCCTGGCCAATTCTCCACAATCGGACTGCCGCACCCGGAGAAGGAGGGTAAGATTTTGTGGCGCCCATATTCAATTTCTAGCAACCCTGAGCAGAAAGATTATCTCGAGCTATACATTCGCTGGGCAAAGTGGCCCGTGTTGGGCAAGTTCACTACGATGTTGTGGCCGCTTGGCGTGGGCGATGAAGTGGAATACAAAGATCCTAAGGGTGCTTTTTCAATTGCGCACGAGTTTCCAGATGGCACTCCGGATAAGCGCCGCATCATATTGATAGGTGGCGGAACTGGTGTTGCACCCTTTATGTCTGCGGCAGCAAGCATGTTCGA